>NZ_JANSJJ010000039.1:0-13213 GCF_047502715.1 Synechococcus sp. H55.10 | reverse complement strand
CAGCAGGTTGAACACATCCGGGTGGGCCTTCTCGATCTCGTCGAAGAGCACCACCGTGTAGGGACGGCGCCGCACCGCTTCCGTGAGCTGGCCCCCCTCGTTGTAGCCGACATATCCGGGCGGGGATCCGATCAGCTTGCTGACCGTGTGCCGCTCCATGTACTCCGACATGTCGAGGCGGATCATGGCCGACTCGGAGCCGAAGAAGTAGGCCGCCAGGGCCTTGGTCAGCTCGGTTTTGCCCACCCCCGTCGGGCCGGAGAAGATGAAGCTGGCGATGGGGCGGTTGGGGTTTTTCAGCCCCACGCGAGCGCGACGAATGGCACGGGAAATGGCCCGCACCGCCTCATCTTGGCCGATGATGCGCTGGTGCAGGGTTTCCTCCATGTGCAGCAGCTTCTCCGACTCGCTCTCGGTCAGCTTGGCCACCGGCACCCCTGTCCAGGCGCTCACCACCTGGGCGATGTCCTCTTCGGTGACCTCCGGCATCTCCTCGCGGCTGCTTTCCTCAGCCTTCTTGGCAGCAGCAATGGCGCGGATCTGCTGCTTGATCTCCATCTCCCGATCCCGCAGCTCACCGGCCCTGTCGAAGTCTTGGGCCCGCACCGCGGCATCCTTCTCCTTGAGCACCCGCCGCAGCTCCTGATCCAGCTCCCGCGCCGCCGGCGGCAGTTGCGAGTTGATCAGGCGCACCCGTGAAGCCGCCTCGTCGATGAGGTCGATGGCCTTGTCCGGCAGGAAGCGGTCGGAGATGTACTGGTCGGCCAGCTTGGCCGCCGCATCCAAAGCCGCATCGGAGATCTTCAGCTTGTGGTGTTGCTCGTAGCGCTCCCGCAGACCAAACAGGATCTCGATCGTCTCTGAAACGCTCGGCTCGCCCACCATAATCGGCTGGAAGCGACGCTCCAGAGCGGCATCTCGCTCGATGTGCTTGCGATACTCATCCAGCGTGGTGGCGCCGATGCACTGCAGTTCGCCGCGGGCCAGGGCGGGCTTGAGAATGTTGGCAGCATCGATGGCCCCTTCGGCAGCCCCGGCCCCGATGAGGGTATGCACCTCGTCGATGACTAGGATGATGTTGCCGGCGTTGCGGATCTCATCCATGATTTTCTTGAGGCGCTCCTCAAACTCGCCGCGGTACTTGGTGCCGGCCACCAACAGGCCGATATCCAAGCTGATCACTCGCTTGTCGGCCAAGATATCGGGCACATCCCCCTGCACAATGCGCTGGGCCAGACCTTCGGCAATGGCGGTCTTGCCGACGCCCGGCTCGCCGATGAGGACGGGGTTGTTCTTGGTGCGGCGGCCCAAGATCTGGATCACCCGCTCGATTTCCCGCGTCCGACCCACCACCGGATCCAGCTTGCCCTCTTGGGCCAATTGGGTGAGGTTGGAGCCGAATTCGTCCAGGGTTGGCGTTTTGGTGCGGCTGGAAGACCCACCCCCTGCCGTCACTTCGGCGGTCTCGCCCAACATGCGGATCACCTGGGTGCGCACCTTGGACAGATCCACCCCCAGGTTTTCCAGAACGCGGGCGGCTACCCCTTCCCCTTCGCGGATCAGGCCCAGGAGCAGGTGCTCAGTGCCGATGTAGTTGTGGCCGAGCTGGCGAGCTTCCTCTAAGGAGAGCTCCAGCACTCGCTTGGCGCGGGGAGTGAAAGGGATCTCGACAGCCACAAAGCCGGATCCCCGGCCAATAATTTTCTCGACTTCAATGCGGGCGTCCTTCAAGTTCACTCCCATGGACTTGAGAACTTTGGCGGCGACCCCAGTGCCCTCGCCGATTAACCCCAACAAGATTTGCTCGGTGCCAACGAAATTGTGACCTAACCGTCTGGCCTCCTCCTGGGCCAGCATGATCACCTTGATGGCTTTTTCTGTAAAGCGTTCAAACATGATCCTCGGGCTCCCTACGCCTGCATCAAGGCGGACTTGATAGGCCTAATCCTAACACAGGATTCAGGCCAACTAAGGTAGGGTAAATACCCCAGACGAAAAATCATCTGGGATCGTGACGCGCCTGGAGAGATTTGAACTCCCGACACCGTGGTCCGTAGCCACGTGCTCTAGTCCACTGAGCTACAGGCGCAAGCTATCTACCTACAGGAAAAGCAAAACAGCCACGGTTGAAGACCTGTCTCTCCTCTTCAGAGATGGACGCCTATCAGTGTGGCTTAGGTATTCTAGCACAAGAGCGTTTTTGGGAAAGTCCAAGGGGGGTGTAGATATCCGCCAAGGTTCAACAATGCCCTGGCCAGGAGCGCAGAACTTCTCCCCCCACCTCGAGGCCGGCTTGGGAGCTGCTGGCCGTGAGCACCTGGATCCAGACTTGGCCGTTGCGCCGCCACAGGCGGGTTTGTAGATGCCCGGCCAAGGTGTCGCGGCAGTTGCGCCGCATCCCTTGCGGGCCAGGGGTGAAGACGGTTTGCCCAGGCTGCCGTGTATGACCTTCTACTTGGATGCACCAGTGGGATCCCTCACCGCGCACCTGCCAGGATCCCCAGGGATCCACTTGCCAGCTTAGCCGCGCTTGGCCGGGCCGCCATTCCAAAAAAGGCTGGGATCCCCACCCATGCAAGCTGATTAAGGCGACTTCTTCGGGGCGGGTGAGCACCTGTCGCTCGGCTCCGGCGCAGGTGAGGCTGAGGCCGGGATGGTCGGGAAAGGCGTTGCACTGGATCCAAAACCAGCGACGAGGGAAGCTCTGCCCCCAGTTTTTTTCGGCGTAGGCGGGGGCCTGCTCGAATGCGTAGCGCCTGCCCCGCCACTCCACCCAGCCGCTGGCCAGGCCGTGGCTCATCAGGATCTGCCAGCCCGGCTCAAAGATGGGCAGATAAGACCAGGCTCCCATGGTGGCCCGCGGCGGGATCCCATAGGCGCAGCAGGGTTGGATGCGATAGAGCCAGCGAACCGGCTCGGCCTGGGTGGGATCTGGCAGGATCCCTTGGTTGAGGTGGGCGCTGTATTGGTAGCCGCTGGCGGTGCGCTGGAAAAAGGTGAGGGGCTCCTGCAGCCCTCGCCAGCTCTCGCCTGGCCCGCCGGAGTGCCCCAAGGCCAGATGCCGCCAACTGGCCCAGAAGCGCTGCGGGTTGGGGAAGGTGCGCCACTGCAGCTCCTCGTCCGGCCCCAACACCTGCGCCATGCCTCCTCGCCTGGGATCGATGGCGTACATGAAGGCAAAGCTAAGGGGCGGATCCCCGGGCAAGGTGACACGGCTGTACCAACCTTCAAAAAACGGCTCGGCACAACCGTCCCAGTGATAGCCGGCATGGGGCAGGGATCCCCCATCCGTTGAGCCGTTTTGCTTAAAGCCCTCTGCCACCGGAGAGCAACTCCTTCGAGAATCGCCAAAAGATAGGGAAAAACCTATAGATACCAAAAGAATAATTGTATTGTTTCTATGCCTGTCTGCTTTTAGGATATCAACCAAGCTGAGATTTAAGGATTTCTTTACGAGGGGAATCCGTCGGTCTAGCGGCTTGAACTGGAAAGGTTTTTCTTGGCGCTCACATATTCTGTCAAAGATGAGGTGATCATGACATCACGTCGCAGCTTTTTATTGTCCGCGGGTGCAGCCACAGTGGGTGGGCTTGTGAGTGGCAGCCTAGCACGGGCCAGTACGGGCTACTGGGTTGCTCAAGCCAGCGGCCCGGAAACCCCCAACCTCAGGCTGGGTTTTATTCCGATTGTGGAATCTGCCCCTCTGATCATTGCCAAGGAGAAGGGCTTTTTCGCCAAGCACGGCATGACCGGCGTAGAGGTGTTGAAGCAGGCCAGTTGGCCGGCAGCCCGCGACAACGTGGTGATCGGCTCGGCGGGTGGGGGCATTGACGGCGGCCAGTGGCAGATGCCGATGCCCCATATGATCCACATCGGCGCCATCACCAACAACCAGCCGGTGCGCATGGCGGTTCTGTGCCAGTTGATCACCCAAGGCAACGGGATTGCCATTGCCGGAATGCATGCGGGCAAGGGCTTGGGGCTGGATGTTTCCGGAGCCGCAGACTACATCAAAAATTTCAGCGCTAGCAACGGACGCAAATTCAAGGCCGCCCATACCTTCCCCAACGTCAATCAAGATTTTTGGATCCGCTACTGGCTGGCTGCTGGGGGGATAGATCCGGATCAAGACATCGACCTGTTGGCGGTACCCTCTGCCGAGACGGTGCAGGGGATGCGCAATGGCACCATGGATGCTTTTAGCACCGGGGATCCCTGGCCCTACCGGATTGTGGCCGATAAAATCGGCTTCATGGCGGCCCTCACCCAGCAGATTTGGCCTTTTCACCCTGAAGAATACTTGGCCATTCGCGCCGACTGGGTGGAGAAAAACCCAAAGGCCACGCAGGCCACTTTGATGGCGGTCATGGAAGCGCAGCAATGGTGCGACGATCCGGCCAACCGTGAAGAGCTGGTGCGCATCCTTTCGGGGCGTGCTTATCTAAATGTGCCGGTCGAGGTTCTCACGCCTCCTTTTCAGGGCAAGTACGAATTGGGAGACGGCAAGCCGGCTGTTCAAGATTTCAGCGCCGGGCCCCTGTACTGGGAAGATGGGCGGGGCAGCGTCTCCTATCCCTACAAGAGCCATGACCTGTGGTTCTTGACGGAATCGCTGCGTTGGGGCTTCCACGCTCGCTTCCTCAAGGATCTGGATACTGCCCGCCGTCTGGTGGATGAGGTCAACCGCGAAGATCTCTGGCGCGAGGCCGCCCAGGCTTTGGGGGTGAAGAACATTCCCAGCAACACTTCGCGAGGAACGGAGCGTTTCTTCGATGGGGTGGTGTTTGACCCTCAAGATCCCCAGGCCTACTTGAACAGCCTGAAAATCAAGAGGGCCTAGTATTGACTCCAGCCACCACAGACGTGTTTCTCGCAAGACAGGGATCCTCCCTATTTACAGGATCCCATCGAGTGAGAAAAAGCTGAGCCGAGCTTTCTGCTCACATCGAGTTGATAGAAACTGTCAGCCTTGCGCTTTTTGAAAAGCTTTGAATTCTATGTTGAGGATCGGCTATGTTAGCTCTACTTCACGTTCCGCGGGAATACTCCAGGGATCCCTGCTTCGAGAGACCGGCTCAGCCCCAATGGGACAAGCTCATCCTCTCGATAGCGATGGGGGCGCTGATTTTACTGATTGTTGTGAGAGTTTTGTCGAGCTTGCAGTCCTTGTGTTTGCCCGTCCAAGGAAAAGGCAAGTCTGATCCAAGCTCGTGCTCTGTTGCCAGCACTTTGTAAAACCCCTCGGTCGAGATGTTCTGGGGGCGCAGCAACGGAGAACTGTGTAAAACCCTATCCTCTCTAGGAGCCATGACGACGACACTTTCTTCTCCGGCAAAGTCTTCGACGGCCAAGTTCGACTTTGCCAAGTATCGGGATCAGATCCTCCCTCCCGTGGTTGGCATTGCGGGATTTTTGTTGATCTGGCAACTTTTGTCCAGCGCCAACCTGATCCGGCTGCCGGGACCGTGGGATATTTGGATGGATGAGCGCAGCCGTTATCTAATCCTGCATCCTCTGTATCGCAACAGCGACCTCGACCAAGGGCTGCTGTGGCAAACCTTGGCCAGCCTGCAAAGGGTTGCCATCGGCTACTGCAGCGCCGCCTTGGCGGGCATTGCCCTGGGGATCTTGGTGGGCAGCAGCGTGTGGATCAACCGCGCTTTGGATCCCCTCTTCCAATTTTTGCGCATGGTGGCTCCCTTGGCCTGGGTGCCCATCTCCTTGGCGGCTTTGCAGCGCAATGAGCCGGCTGCCCTGTTTGTTATTTTCATCACCTCGATCTGGCCCATTTTGATCAACACGGCGGTGGGGGTGAGGCAGATCCCGGAAGACTACATCAACGTTTCTAGAGTGCTGAGGCTTTCCAAGATAGACTTCTTTTTTAAGGTGCTGTTGCCCTCTGCTTTGCCCTACATGTTCACAGGTTTGCGGGTTGGCATCGGCCTCTCTTGGCTGGCGATTATTGCTGCAGAAATTGTCATGTCTGGCGTGCCAGGGATCGGCTTTTTTATCTGGGATGCCTACCAGCAGAATTATGTAACTGAGATCATCGTTGCTGTCATCTACATTGGGGCGGTGGGCTTGCTTTTGGATCGGCTGGTGGCTGCCCTGCAAAACAAAATAGCCAATCGCTAGCCCCGTTTGCAGATCTTTTCACTGCATGTCCATCCAATTGAGTTGGGATCCCTCTTCCATTGTCTTTGAGTGTTTGCTCCAATCCGCTCTTCAAAAAGAGTAGAATTGAGGTCTGGGATCCGAGTTGCCGAGCAAATTGAGAGTATCTACAGGTGGGGAGGTCTTCTGTGTCTGTACTGGTCAGTGTAGAGCAAGTGGAAAAAGCGTTTGGTCTGCCTGGGGGCCAAGAATATCTTGCTCTCCAAGGGATCGATCTCCAAATTCACCGCGGGGAGTTTGTCTCCTTAATCGGCCACTCCGGCTGCGGCAAGTCCACCCTGTTGAACATGGTGGCGGGGTTGTCTTTGCCCACCGGAGGGATCGTGGCTTTGGATGGACACACCATCACCGTTCCCGGCCCCGATCGCATGGTGGTGTTTCAGAATTACTCCCTTTTGCCTTGGCTAACGGTTCGGCAAAACATTGCCCTGGCCGTAGACGCTGTGCTGAAAAACTACTCCCCAGCAGAGCGTCAGCAGATTGTCGAAGAACATATCGATCTGGTTGGTTTGCGGCAGGCGGCGGATAAGTTCCCAGCGCAACTCTCAGGGGGCATGAAGCAGCGGGTAGCCATCGCTCGCGCTTTGGCGGTAAGGCCCAAGGTGTTGTTGTTGGACGAGCCCTTTGGCGCTTTGGATGCCCTTACGCGGGGGAATCTGCAGGAGCAGTTGATGCGCATCTGCGAAGAACATCACGTGACCACCCTTATGGTCACCCACGATGTGGATGAAGCCGTCCTGCTCTCGGATCGGGTGGTGATGCTGACCAACGGGCCGGGATCCCGAATTGGCAATATTTTAACCATCGATATTCCCCGCCCCCGCCGCCGGTTGGAGGTGGTCAATCACCCCAGCTACTACAGCTATCGCAGCGAGATCATCTACTTTTTGAACCAGCAAAAACGGATCAAGCAGTGGCGGGCCCGCCGCAGCACCGTGGTGGCCAGGCACGGTTTGGAAAAGATCAACTTGGAGATTGGCTTTGTGCCCCTGACCGCCTGCGCCCCGCTGGCGGTGGCCAAAGAAAAGGGGTTTTTTGCCAAACACGGCCTGGAAGAAGTCAATCTGGTGCGGGAAACCAGTTGGCGAGGGATCCAAGACGGCATCCAGGGAGGTTACTTGGATGCGGCCCAAATGCCCGCCGGCATGCCGGTGTGGATGTCTCTGGGCGGCGGGGACAATCCGCCTCAGCCGGTGGTGACTGCCCTTACCTTGACCCGCAACGGCAATGCCATTACCCTGCACAGGCGCTTCTACGAGCAAGGGATCCACACGCTGAGCCAGTTGAGGGCTTACATCTTAGATAGCCCCAGCCGTCGGCTGACCTTTGGGGTGGTGCATCCCAGCTCCATGCACAACTTGCTGCTGCGCTATTGGCTGGCAGCCGGCGGGATCCACCCGGATCACGATGTTGTGCTGAAAACCCTGCCCCCGGCCCAGATGGTGGCCAACCTAACAGCCGGCAACATCGACGGCTACTGTGTAGGAGAGCCTTGGAACTTGCGGGCCGCTCTGGAGGGCAGCGGCTTTACGGTGGCTACAGATTTGGAGATTTGGCTGGGCCACCCCGGCAAAGTGTTGGGGGTGCGCGAAGAGTGGGCCAGGGCCTATCCCAACACCCACATTGCCCTGGTGAAAGCGTTGCTGGAAGCCTGTCGCTACTGTGAAGATCCGGCCCACCACGACGAGATTCGCGAGCTGCTCAGCCGCCGCGCCTACCTGAGCACTGATCCTTCCTACATTCACCTGGGGGATCCCCAGCGCCTGCTCTGTGACCTAGACATGCCAATGCGGGAATATGCCCACCACCGCTTCTTTCTGGGTGCCGGCAACCGTCCCAGTCGCACCGAGCATCTGTGGATGATGACGCAAATGGCCCGCTGGGGGGATCTGCCCTTCCCGCGCAACTGGGTAGAGATCGTGGAGCGGGTGTGTCAGGTGGGAGTCTTCAGTACGGCGGCCCGCGAGCTGGGGCTGGATGTGTCTTACCAACGCCAGCCCATTCAATTGTTCGACGGGATCCCTTTTAATGGTGAGGATCCCTTGGCTTACCTCAACAGTCTGGCAATTAAGCACGACATCTACGTGGCCGAGGTTGCTTGGGATCGTCGTCCCGTGTTGCTCTAGAGATCTCCTTGGCAAAAGCATGTTCCCAGTTGTGAGAAAACGATGAATTGGAGCACCCCACGATGACTGCCCTCTTGACAACCTCTACCGCAGTAGCCACAGCCGCAGAGCCCTACTTAACCCTTGAGAATGTCAGCAAGACTTACCCAACTCCTAGGGGGGAGTATCCCGTATTGCGCGATATCAACCTCAGCGTCTGTGAAGGAGAATTTGTTTGCATCGTTGGGCATTCCGGCTGTGGCAAAACCACCCTGCTGAATATGGTTTCTGGCTTTACCCAGCCCACCGGCGGCTCGGTAAAGCTCAAAGGCCAGCCGATTACAGCTCCTGGGCCAGATCGCATGGTGGTGTTTCAAGGGTATGCCTTGTTGCCCTGGCTCACAGTTTATGAAAATGTTTACTTGGCTGTTCAGGCGGTGTTTCCCCAAAAGAGCCAGTCAGAAAAGCATCAAATTGTAGAAGAACACCTGAATCTGGTGGGGCTGGGGGAAGCAGCCCAGAAATATCCCCCGCAAATTTCCGGAGGGATGAAACAGCGGGTGGCCATTGCCCGTGCCTTGGCAATCCGCCCAGCAGTGCTGATTTTGGATGAACCCTTTGGGGCTTTGGATGCCATCACCAAAGAAGAACTTCAGGAGGAGCTGTTGCGCATTTGGGAGGAACATCGCTGTACAGTTTTGATGATTACCCATGACATTGACGAGGCACTGTTTTTGGCCGACCGTTTGGTCTTGATGACCAATGGCCCTGCGGCCACCATCGGGCAAATCATCTCTATTCCCTTCCCGCGTCCTCGCGACCGCGAGCGAATTTTGGAGGATCCACAGTACTATCGCCTGCGCAACTCTGTCCTCAGCTACCTCTACGGTCGTGAGGCCAACCCTGAAGCGGCTAACTAAGAGCTGCAAACCCCAGCTGGAACTCCTGCCCTTATCCTGCTGAGCCGACCAAGCTGCGCACGGCCTGCAGCAGCTCAGCAGGAAGTGGAGAGCCGGGATCCCAGCACAGCTCCAGGTGGTTGGGATCCCTGGGCAGATCTTCCGGGCAGGGGCCCGTGTGCAGGACGGCCACGCACCGCAAGTTGCCCCGATCCCGACAAAACTCATGCCAGAGGGGAATGGCCGCCGGATCCCGGCTGACCAAGAGGTAATGGGAGCAGGCTTCCAGGATCGGCTGCTTGTGGGGATCCACCTTGCCGCCCACATCCACGATCACCAAGCTTTTTTGTTGGCGCAGGGCGAGGATGGCCTGGGCGTGGAAGCTGAAAAATTCAGGGGTCAAACGTCCCCGGTAGCGGTGCTTGAGGATTTTGGCTTCTTCCGGCGGCAGATCCAACGTCCAATTTCCTTCCCCATCCCAGTGGGCCCGCTGTAGATAAACGTTGGGATCCTGGGGCAGCAGGGCCTCGAAAAGAGCGCGGGCCAGGCGGCTTTTACCGCTATCCGGAGGGCCCACCACCATCACTGCCGCCGCCAATTCTGAGCCTGGCCTGCCCTGCACCCAGGGGATGATCTCGCCCACCTGCACGTCTGGGCTGTGGCTGGAGACCACCACTGCCCCCAGGCGCGGGTCGTAGCAGGCCACCCAGCGGGTGAAGTGGCACTCATGCACCAACCAGCCGTAGAGCCAAATGGGGGCGCGCCCGCTCAGTACCACTCCCAAGCGGGGGTCGATCCCCCCAGGCAGGCGCAGTTGAGCCAGATCTTCCGGGAAAACCAGCCGATCCGGTCGGGTCAGCTCGATTTCAATGACCTGAAACGATAGCCCGCCAAGATGGGGTTTCTGCGGCCAATGGGCCAGATAGCCAGACCGCAACTGCAGTGCTACAGCAGCCATAGCAATGGGGATGGAACGACAACAGACTGGCTCCAGTATGGAAAAGATTGGAATCGGGAGCTTCCAATTGTTGGCAGAGTAGGGGCGAAGGGATCCGACCTTGGTCTGTGCCTTGCCCTGGAGGGGGGAGATGAACGGAGGGGAGTTGCCTTTGACGGCAGAAGTATTGCGCTGGCTGGCGGGCGGACAGTTGCCAGAGCGCCTGGAGCGGGCGGTGCGTCTGTGGGTGCTGCTCCAGTGCCTCTATGGCGAAAACCGCTGGCCGGATCTGCCGCAGACCTTTGGCTACACCCACATCCGCGATCGTCTCTTCTCGCCCCACCACCCCAAGCAGGATTTGCCCCAGGGGATCTCCTGCCCAGATCCCGGCTGCATTTGCCAGAAGCCCCTGAGCTTTTGGCTAAAGGATCCCGACCTGGTGGCCGCCTTGAAAGCCGAAGTTCCCCATCTGGAGACGCTGCTGGCTAGCCGGCCCTTTTTCAAGACCCACCGCACCCTGCGCAAAGAGCTGGACTACCTGGCCGCCCGGGGCTGGCTGCAGCCAATCGAGGCCAACTCCAAGCGAAGAGATAACTTTCGCTGCCGCGCCGCCGGGGATCGCCCCTCCTTGCCGACGGCTGCCTCGGCCTTGACGTTGTCGGGCGGCCAGCTTGAGCAGATCTACCACGTCCTCAGCGACGTGGCCTTTGTGCATCCCGATGTGCAGGTGTTGCTGGACGATATCTGGAGAGGTCATCAACACCGGCAGCGGCGGCTGTTTGTCTGGTTTGAATACATCCTCTCCGACGAACAGCAGGAGCGGGTGGACGAATACCAAAACCAGCTAGAGGCCTTCTGGACAAAACCGGCGGCAGGGCTGATCCGCTTTGATTACGAAACCCGCCAGCACGGGATCCAAAGGGTTTTCACCTACCCGGTTTGCCTGTTTTATGCCCGCCGCGCCAAGTATTTGGCGGCCTTTGGTCAGCTCCCGCAGGCTGCCGGATCCCTGGGCTGGCACAACTTTCGCCTGGATCGCATTTGCTCGCCTCGCCTGACGGTGGTGCCCTGGTCTGACCCTGCGGTGCCGGCAGAGCTAGTGGCCCGCCAGAAGCAGGGGAACCTGCCCACCCCCGAAGCGGTGCAAGCGGCCTGGGAAGAGGCCTGGGGATCTGATTTCTATCTGCCCAAGGCGCTCTTGATTTTGCGCTTTGCGCCGGAGTTTGCCCGCCGCTACGTGGACAACACGGTGCGCCACCCCACCTTCCAGCCCATTGCCTACGAGCGGATCCCGGCTTTGGTGCGGCGGGAGGTGGCCGATGCGGGGGAACGGGAAAAGATCCTGCACATTCTCCGGCAGAGGCCGGCCAGCGACCGCTACTTCCGCGCCTATGTGCGGGTGGGAGACACCAATTTCACCATGCGCCTGCGGGACTGGCGACCCAACGGCGAAGTGATTGCCCCTCTGGCCTATCGGGAACAGATGGCCCAGGAAGCTCAGGCAGAGCTGCGGTTTTACCGGCCCGAGCTGACCCTCGCCAAACCCGCCTGCCCATGACCACCCTCTATTTAACCGAGCCGGGTACCGTGGTTCACTGCCAGAACCAAAGCTTGCTCATTCGGCGCCGCGGCCAAGAGCAGCTTTGCCGCCTGGCCGAACTAGAGCTAGTGGTGGTACTGCCCGGGATCCAGTTGACCGCCGCCGCTCTGGCCCAACTGCTGGATCGCGGCGTGGAAACGATTTTTTTGCGGGCAGATGGCGGCTTTCGCGGTCGCCTGCAGGGATCCTTTTCCACCAACCCTGAGATGCGTCTGGCCCAATATCAGCGGGCCTATTCCCCTTGGGGGCTGGAGTTGGCCAAGCGCATTGTGCGGGGCAAAATTCGCAACCAGCGGGCGCTCCTGCAACTGCGCAACCGGGCCACCCGCGGCCAGATCGGCCCTCTGCAGGAGGGGATCGATAGCCTTGCCGCCTACCTGCACCAGTTGGATCGCGCCGCCACTTACCCAGAGCGGGAAGCCCTGATGGGTCTGGAGGGCCATTGTGCCCGCATCTATTACCAAGCTCTCCAGCACTGTTTCTCGCCCGAGTGGAACTTCAGAGGCCGCAACCGCCAGCCGCCCCTCGACCCGATTAACGCGCTCCTCAGTTGGGGCTACGGGGTGCTGCTGGCACGGGTGTTCCCGGCAGCCGTCATGGCCGGCTTGGATCCCTACCTGGGCTTTTTCCACACCAATTTGCCCTATCGCCCCAACCTAGTGCTGGATCTGATGGAAGAGTTTCGGCCCTTGGTAGTGGATTGGGCCGTAATCCAGCTCATCAAGGCTGGCCTGCTCACCCCGGAAGATTTCGAGCCGTCGCCGGATGGGACAGGCGTATGGCTGGGATCCCTGGCCAAAAAGCTGTTTTTGGGTGAGCTGGAGCGCCGCTTCCGCCAGCCGTTGCTCTATCCTCCCCAGTCGCGTCGCCTAGCCCTGAGCCAAATTGTGCTGGAGCAAGCCCGCTGGCTGGGCCGTTGCCTGGTGAGCGGCAACCTGGAGTACGAAGCAATGGAGCTGCGCTGATGCTGTGGTTGGTTTGCTACGACGTGGTGGACGATAAGCGCCGACACCAGTTGGCCAAGTGCCTGGAGCAGTGCTGCCAGCGAGTGCAACGCTCCGTTTTTGAATGCCCCCTGGACACTGCCGAGCTGGAAGAGAAGCTGGAAAAGTCGTGGCTGCCTCTGCTCAACCTCCAGGAAGATAGCCTGCGGGCCTACCCTCTGGATGCCAGCGCCAAACAACGCACCAAGGTCTTCGGGGGGCCTCCCCCCTACGAGCCGCCGGACTACCTCATTTTTTGAGGTTCTCAGCTCAGCCAAAATTGTAAAGTTTTGTGCGCGATCCATCGGGGGGAGCCATCGCTAGCTTTTCTTTGCCGGCGCCAGTTTTTAAGAGGGATCTAGTAGCTTTTGCCGGGATTGGCGCGAAAATGTAGCATAATGCCCCTAAAAGAGCGAATTCTCCGACTTGCGCTTATTTGCCAAAGCGATGTTAATATCTGTGTCGGGAAGTCTCCGTACTCCCTCGCAAACGCACCTTGAAAACCGCATGAGTTC
>NZ_JANSJJ010000038.1:0-14111 GCF_047502715.1 Synechococcus sp. H55.10 | reverse complement strand
CTTTGGCATGATTTGCTCCCTAGAAATTGTGAAGCAATACATCCAGAATCAGTCAGAGGGTGCTATCCATCCCCACCCGGGTGGGGAATTCCGCACCTTACGTTAAAATCCACAAGAGTTGCCAGAACAGATGGGAGCAGAGCTGGCCGGTTGACAGGCACCTCAGGAGATTTCTGTAAACAGATCCTTGAGGGCTGTGCGGGCGGCCAGGTGCTTGCGGGTGGACTCGAGAATTTCGGCTTCGCGGCGCAGCCGGCTTTCGGTGTTGACCATTTCCAGCAGCGCTTGCTGCTCCTGAGGGGCTCCCTGGAAGTGGCTGGCCACCCAGTAGGACAACTCTACAGGGGTGGTGGGAAGCTGCTCCGGCAGCTCGGTATCGCGCTCCATCAATTTGCCCGAAAGACGCACCACGTCCTGCAGGAGAGTCGTAACCTGGCGCGCCCAGCTCTGCAGCTCCTCGGAAGAGGTGGTCGGCTCATCCTCGATCCACTCCACCAGCCCCACCCGGAAGGGCTTTTCCCGCACGTAATCCAGGACGCGGAAGCGCTGCTGCCCCAAGGTCAAAATGTCCATGCGGTCATCCGGCAACCGCTGCACCTGCAACACCTCAGCACAACAGCCTATCCGCACCGGGGATCCCGTCTGGGGATTGAACATCAGCACCCCGAAGCGGCGATCCGTCTCCAGGATGGTGTTGATCATCATGCGGTAGCGGTACTCGAAAATGTGCAGCGGCAGGGGGCGGCCCGGAAACAGTACCACCTCCGGCAAGGGAAACAGGGGCAG
This sequence comes from Synechococcus sp. H55.10, assembly GCF_047502715.1. Lineage (NCBI taxonomy): Bacteria > Bacillati > Cyanobacteriota > Cyanophyceae > Synechococcales > Synechococcaceae > Synechococcus > Synechococcus sp. H55.10. The sequence goes on along the minus strand of NZ_JANSJJ010000038.1, from coordinate 13,325 downwards.
CTCGCGAACATCCACGGAAGAAGAAGGCATAGGGCTTGTGCTTCTCGCTGTACTGAGTCTAGCCCATCTTGAAAGGCCTTCGGCCCGCCAGCGCGAACGGCCAATCTGGTCGCCTTTGCTGAAGTCGAACGGGGCCGGGATCCCTCAAAAGAAGCGGTGGTGCCAGACCGTGATGGCGATAGCCAGGGCATCGGCGGCATCATCCGGACGGGGCAGGTTGGGCAGGTTGAGCTCGCGGGCCACGGCGGCTTGTACGGCCTGTTTGTCGGCGCGTCCGTAGCCTGTCAGGCTTTGCTTGACTTGGGCAGGGGTAAACTCCACCGGCACCAGGTGATGTTGGGCCAAGGTGAGCAGGATCACGCCACGAGCTTGAGCGATGGCAATGGTGTTGCCCATTTTGTAGAAAAAGAGCTTTTCCAGCCCCACCTGATGCGGGCGCAGTTGGCACAGCAACTGGCTCAAGTCCTCGTACAGCGTTTGCAGCCGTTCCGGCATCGAGTGTTGGCTAGGGGTGCTGATCACCCCATAATCCACGGGTTTTAACCCGGCAGATCCCGCCAGAATGCAACCAAAACCCAAAGTTCCCAGGCCCGGATCCAACCCGAGGATGCGCTGCTCATCATAGCGCTCCGCGCCGCTATCGCGACGGGGAGGATTTGGCAACACCATCGTTGTGCAAATAGGTCAGGCCAGAGATCAGGGTGAGAACCACCGCCACCCAAAAACAAGGGATCCCGCCCGGCCACCCCAAAATCAGCAGAGCAATGGCCAGGATTTGGGTCACGGTCTTGGCTTTGCCCCAGAGATTGGCGCCGCGGATTTGGCTTTGGTTGGCCCGCCAACCGGCAATGACCAGCTCTCGCCCCACCAGCAAAAAGACTCCCCAGGCCGGGATCCGCCCCAACTCCAGCAGGCCCAGCAGGGCCGCCACCACCAGCAGCTTATCCACCAGGGGATCCAGAACCTTGCCCACATCGGTCACCAACCCATAGCGGCGGGCCAAGTGGCCGTCCAGCCAATCGGTTGCCGCCGCCAGCAAAAACGCCCAGAGGGCCAGCCGCTCTCCCAACGGGGATCTCAGGCTCAGCCCCAGCAAAACAAAGGGGATCCCTGCCAACCGCAGCAGGGTAACGGCGGTGGGCAGGTTTACCCACGCCAGTTTGACACTTTGGACGGCGCCGGGATTGTCCACCTCAGATCTGGCCTCAAGGATAAAGTTAACCAGAATTATCGGTAACGGCCCAGGCGCTCGGTGAGCAGGTGGTAGAACCCTTCAGGATCTACTCCAAAAGCCACCTGGACATTGGCGGGACGGCCGCTGGATCCCCAGCGATCCACCACCGTCCGGCCCAGGTTCAAGGGGCTGGCCGTTTCCACCTCGACATAGCAGGGCTTGAGTTCAAACAACTGCGGCTGCAAGAGGTAGGCGATAACACAAGGGTCGTGCAAGGGCCCCCCCGGCAACCCGTAGCGCTCCACATCGACCTTACCGTAAAAGGTGAGCATGTTGGCCACCGTCTGCCCCACCTGGGTGTTGAGGGCGCGAATCCGCTCGATCCGCTCCGGCGTGCTGAGGACTTGTTGGGTGACGTGCAGACCCAGCATCACCACCTCTGGGATCCCGGCGCTGAGCACGATCTGGGCGGCGTGGGGATCGGTGAGGATGTTGAACTCGGCTGCCGGGGTGACATTGCCCTCAAAGGCAGATCCTCCCATGAACACCAGCCGCCCGATGCGCTCCACAAGCCGGGGCTGCTGCACCAGGGCCACCGCCAAGTTGGTCATCGGGCCCAGCAGCGCCAGGGTAACCGGCTCAGGGGCAGCCATCAGGGTCTCGATGAGAAATTGCACCGCGTGCCGGGATCCCAGCGGCATCTGCGGCTCCGGCAAATTGGCGCCGTCGATCCCGCTTTTGCCATGCACGTCCTCAGCAGTTTCCAGGGGGCGCAAGAGGGGGCGAGGGCAGCCGGCATAGACTCCCATCTGCGGCTGACCGGCCAACTCGCAGATCTGCCGCGCGTTGCGGCTGGTCTTCTCCACAGAGACATTGCCAGCCACCGTGGTAATGCCCAGCAACTGCAGCTCAGGTGAGGCCATCGCCAGCAGCAGGGCCACCGCATCGTCTTGGCCGGGGTCGCAATCGATGATCAGGGGCACCATAGGGATCCCGGTAGCGGCTTACTCCCCCAGTGTAGGCTTTTCTGCTGCGCTGGAGAGCAACTGGGGTGGGGCAAGTCTAGGCAGAGACGGGATGATCGCCTTCGATAGCCCGCACCTGATTGACAAAGAATTCTTCCAAAGATTGCCGCTGCCAATGCAAATCGGTCACCACCGCCCCCGCCTGGCCCAAAAGGGTCAGCAGCTCCGGCAGGGATCCGCTCCATTCCCCCGACCAATGGGATCCCTGGATCAAGAAGTGCCCTAGGCAGTCGCGGAACTGGTCGATGGCGCCACCGTGCCCTTGCACGCGGTAGCTTTTGCTCTGGCCCAGCAGCTCGTCCAACGTCCCCTGCTGCACCAATTTGCCGCCGACGATCAGGCCGACGCGGTTGCAGATCACCTCCACATCTCCCAGGATGTGGCTGTTAAAGAACACCGTTTTGCCCTGTTGCTTGAGGGACAAGATGATCTCCCGCATCTGGTAGCGGCCCATGGGATCCAGCCCCGACATCGGCTCATCCAGAAACACCAGCTCCGGGTCGTTGATCAGGGCTTGGGCCATGCCGGTGCGCTGCAGCATGCCCTTGGAGTAGGTGCGCAGTTGTTTTTTGCGGGCCGTATCTACAGAAAGCCCCACCAGCTCCAGCAGTTGCGGGATCCGCTCCCTGAGAAGGCTATCGGGCAGGCGAAACAGCTTGCCGGCAAAATGGAGAAATTCCCATGCTGTCAGGTAATCGTAAAAATAGGGGTTCTCCGGCAAATAGCCCACCTGTTGCTTGATGGAGCGATCCCCCAAAGGTTTGCCCAAGAGCGTGCCGCTGCCGCTGGTGGGCTCCACAATCCCCAGCAGGCATTTGATCGTGGTGGTTTTGCCGGCCCCGTTGGGCCCCAACAGCCCAAAGGTCTCGCCGCGGGCCACTGTCAAAGAAAAATCCTTGAGGGGGCTGACCACCTTGTTCAACCAAAAGCCAGTGCGATAGGTTTTGGTCAAGCCGGAGATGGCGATGGCCGGTTCGGGATGGAGGTCAGTCGCCTCTAGCGCAGGAGCAAGAGTCTCGCTCATGGGGGTGTCCGGGGTCAGGGTTGCTCAGCCTTCTGGAAGCGCCACTTGCTGGGTTGACCAGTGCTTGGCCCCTTCTTTCTTAAGTTTACCCAGCGGGCTTGGCCCAGCTTAAGTCTGTCTCAGCCTACACGCTCGCCTTCTGGATCTGGGATGATGAGTTCCAAGTTAGCTCCCAACGGGTAACTCTCAAAGGAGTGTTCCTTGCTGGATAAAACCCTGAGGCAGTGGAAGGAGCGGCTCTTGGCTCCGGTGCTGCAAACCCCTCTCCAACGGGTGCATCCCCTGGTCATTACCTTGTCGGGGTTTGCGGTGGGCCTGGCCTCTGGCGCAGCAGCGGCCTACGGGGCTTATGGATGGGGGCTGGGCCTGTGGCTGCTGAACCGGTTGATGGATGGGCTAGATGGCACCTTAGCTCGGCTGCAGGGGCGGCAAAGCGATCTGGGCGGCTACCTGGATATGCTGCTGGATGTGGTGGTGTATGCGGTCGTTCCCCTGGGGCTGGCCTTTCACCAGGGATCCCTGGCAGGCTATGCATTTCTGGCCCTGATGCTGGCCAGCTTTTACATCAACCTTTGCGCTTGGATGTACCTGGCGGGGCTGCTGGAAAAACGGCGAAGGGTTGTTTGCATCAACGGGACAGAGTCCTTAGGGGAACTGACCAGCATAACCATGCCGCCTGGGCTGATCGAGGGCAGCGAAACCATCTTTCTCTACAGTTTGTTTTTCCTTTTCCCCGAGTACATGGTGGGGTTGTTTGGGCTGATGGCGATTCTGGTGCTCTTCAGCGCTGCGCAGCGGTTGATCTGGGCGCTGGGATCCCTTTCTGCTCCAAGGTCAGACTGGCAACAATAAAACGGTTCGTCACCTAGACTCCCAACTCCCCTCTCCCAGAGGGAGAGGGGTTGGGGGTGAGGGAAGCGGCGCAGAGTGATTGGGGAGTGTCTTATTCGGGTTTGAAACCAACTCTAGTCCGAGTCGGTTTCGACCAGAGCGACCCCTTCTATCGCCAAAGCAGCCTCGGTCTCTTCTGCTCGCACATCCCGCAAAAAAGCTTCCAGAGAGGCTTGGGCTTCCGCCTCTGAATAGTGCTCCGCACCGCTCAAGCGAACGGCTCCTTCCGGCAGCCAGCCCAAAAACGGCAAGGGCAAGAGGGTGGAAAGGTTGGTCAGGATCAGCAGCAGCCCCAGCCGGCTGAAATCGGTCTCCGTCACCCCCAGCCCATGCATCAGCAGGGATCCCAGCTCTTGGGAGAGAAACCCCGCCAGATTAAAAGCCGACATCAGCAGGGCAAAGAGAGTGGCCTCGATCCCAGGGGGGCAAAGGCGGGCGGCCAAGACCAGCACCGGCATGAAGGCAATTTGCCCGGCCACCGTCAGCACCAAGCTGTCCCCCAAGCTAAACCAGTGATCGTCGATGCCCCAATCCCGATTGAGGTGATAGACCAAAATGAGGCTGGTCAGGCCCAATCCCGCCGAGAGCACCGTCATCCAGCCGAATAGGGGCCGCAGTGGGATCCGCCGCAGATACACCTGGAAGATCCCGACCCCCAGCAGGCTGGCCATGCTGGTTGCCAAGCGCACCTGACCCAAAAATTCCGGCCCAAAGCCGAGGTCGTTGGTAACAAAGTAAAAAAGAGCCACATCGGCGCTGGGAGTGGCCTGCCAAACGAATACAAACAGCACCGGCAGCAGAATGCTGGGCTGCCGCAGCGCCCGCCACACCTGGCGCACCTGTTGCTGCAAGGGATCCCAGCCTTGAGACAACGCCACCGGCTGATCGACAATCACCCAAGCCGCTAGAGCGATGAACAACGGCAAAAAGGCCGTCAGCCCAAACACCACCTGCGGCGAATAATGGGCCAAGAGCGCCCCTCCCAAATAGGCGGTGAGCAGGGATCCCAAGGCCGTTGCCCCCCAAGTCAAAGATTGCAGCGTGCCCGTCCCTGCCCAGTCATGGCCATGTACCCGCTCCACCACCAGCGAATCCACGATCACATCTCCCACCGCCACCGCCAGGGATCCCAAAACCATCCACAGGGTGGCCAGCCCAGCCGTCGGCGCCCACAGCGCCATGCCCAGCCAAGCCACGCACCCCAGAAGCCCAGAAAGCAAGAGGTAAGGACGACGGCGGTAGCCCGCTACGGGCACGGTATCCGACAGCAGGCCGTAGAGGGGCTTGAGGATCCAGGGACTCATGGCAACGCCCATCAACGCTGCCACCTGCGACGGGCTGAGGCCCAAGCTATCTTTCAGATAAAAGCTGGTGGCCAGCCGTGCCAAGCCCAGCGCCCCCTGCACAAAGTACACCAAGAGGATCCCGAATAGCTCTGGTGTCCAGTGGATATCCCGCAGCGGGGTCAGGGTGGAGGAGCGCAGCCGTTGCAGCAGAGGATGGAGCATGGGGGGTGCAGAGTTGCGTAGTGTTACATTTGCGCAGTGTTGCCTCGGCAACCGCAAAACCATCAGAAATCTTAACAGTCCCTTTACTCTAACCCGTCCAACCGGCTTGCGGGCACCAGGGGCCACGCTCTAAAACAACTGGACTGGTGGATACTTGCCCAGATTCCGAGCCCGCACTGGTCGGCAGCAGCCGGATGTGAGCATTTGGGAGTCATTTCTAGTCTAGAGAAGCCGTGACTTCCTTCTCTCTGGGAGAGGGGTTGGGGGGTGAGGGCCAGAAGACGAGGCTATTCCAGAGTGGCAGTAGGATGAAGGAGTAGTCTCAGAACATTTCTACCTCTTTCTGGCTGTGTTCACTGCTTCTCCTGCCGGTTGGGCGGCTGATGTCATCGCGCCTTTTGCTCCTCAAGTCTGGAGCTGGCGCGGCCATGCCATTCGCTACGTGGTGCAGGGATCCGGATCTCCGCTGGTCTTGGTGCATGGCTTTGGGGCTTCCATCGGCCATTGGCGGCACAACATCCCCGTGCTGGCTGGGGCGGGATACCGGGTCTATGCCCTGGATTTGCTGGGGTTTGGTGGCTCGGCCAAGCCTGCTCTCCCCTACAGCCTAGATCTGTGGGCGGAGTTGCTGGCGGATTTTTGGCAGCAGCACGTGCAGCAGCCGGCGGTGTTTATTGGCAATTCCATCGGGGCCTTGCTCAGCTTGATGATGGCCGCCCAACACCCTCAACTGGCCGCAGGGGCGGTGCTGCTCAACTGTGCCGGCGGCCTGAACCACCGCTCCCACGAGCTCAACCCGATTTTCCGCGTTTTCATGGCCGCCTTTACTGCCCTGGTAGCCTCTCCGGCGACCGGGCCGTGGGTGTTTGATCGGGTGCGGCAGCGGCAGCGGATCCGTGCCACCCTGAAACAGGTATATCGCAACCCCGCCGCCATTACCGATGAGCTGGTGGAGCTCCTCTATGCCCCTTCCTGTGATGTGGGCGCTCAGCAGGTGTTTGCTGCCATCCTCACCGCTCCTCCCGGCCCCACTCCCGAATCTCTGCTGCCCCAGGTGCGCTGTCCGCTGTTGGTGCTCTGGGGAGAAGAGGATCCCTGGACGCCCATTCAACGGGGATGCGGCTTTGAAAACCATGTGCAGGGGATCGACTACCAGTTTTTGCCCATTCCCAATACCGGCCATTGCCCCCATGACGAACGCCCAGAGGTGGTTAACCCTCTGATTGTGGGCTGGCTGCCCAGAGCCTTTGCGGCTGTTTGACAGGCTGTCCTCAGGTTTTTGGGGAAGTTTTTTGAGCAGATAGGCCCAACCAACTCCGTATTTTGGTCATCCAAACTTGAAGGGGCGAGGGCTGGGGCCGGATCGCCACCTGGATCGGCTCGTCTTGGAAGTCTGGATCTTTGAGGCGAAACCCAAACTCTAGGTCATCTTTCACTTTACTAAGACGGGGAAACAGCCTCACGGCTGCTTTTTTGAGCTCTTCTTCATTTTGGAAAATGGCCTGGTGAATGGCACCGGAACGCCCCACCGCCAGGGATCCCACCGGCAGCCAGGGGTTGGGCTTGCCGGGCGCGGGCTGGCGATGTCGAACAAAGATGTTGAACTCCGGCATCCCCTTGGCTTTCAGCTCGTCGTAGCGTTTGGCGGCTTCCTTGCGCTTGGCCGTGTTGGCTTTGGCCGGCTTTTTCTCCGGCCTGGATGGGCTGAAACCCTTGGACTGACTCATACCTGGCTTGACAAGAGGGGTGTTTTTGCAGCTTAGCGCAGATTGGATCCCTTCCTTCCAGGGTTGCTCCGACTGGCGTGCTATACTTATTGAGCCTTGGTGGGCGGTTGAAGAAGCCTACCAGCGGGATGTAGCGCAGCTTGGTAGCGCACTTCGTTCGGGACGAAGGGGTCGCAGGTTCGAATCCTGTCATCCCGATGGGCTTGGGCAAAATCGCGTTGGCCTCCCGGCTCCCCAGCCGGGAGAATATGTAGAGTAGACGGGCCTTGGCAAAGAGAAGGGGCAACGGCGCTTGGGGAGTGCCTCAATTGGGTTTGAGATAACCCAAGACCTGGGTGCTTTGGGTGTTGTTGGGCTGGTCTCGCCCAACGGGATTGGGGCAGCGGCAGGAGCCGCATGGCCCTGCTACCGTTCTATTGTGAACGCGCTGCTGCCAAACTCTGCCATGGAGAACCAACCGTGACCCACCTGGCCACCCCCTTCGACCTTCACCCCCGCGAAACCGGGTTTGATACCCCAGATGCCCTGCGTCTCAGCCAACGCCTCATTCAAGTGGGGATCGCCCTTTCTTCGGAAACGGATCTCAGGCGCCTGCTGGAACTGATTGTCGCCCAAGCCCGCGAGCTGACCTGCTGTGATGGCGCCAGCTTGTTCATCCGGGAGGGAGAAGAGTTGCGCTTTTTCGTGGTCAACCGCAACGAGGAGCTGCAGGATCTGCGCCTGCCCCTCACTCCTTCCAGCATTGTGGGCTATGTGGTGCTCACTGGGGAGAGCTTGAACTTGCCGGACGTCTATCGCTTGCCACCGGGCTTGCCCTATGCCTTCAACTCCCAAGTAGATCAGCAAACCGGCTACCGCACCCGCTCTTTGCTCACGGTGCCGCTGCGGGATCCCTCAGGAAACATCCTCGGCGCCCTGCAACTCTTGAACCGTCTCAGGCCGGATCGCCCTGCTGACCCAGCGCCCAACCAGGTGGCTGACTGGAGCCAGCCGTTTTCTGAGTTGGAAGTCCGGGTGGCCGAAGCCCTGGCTTCCCAGGCGGCGGTTGCCTATCAAAATGTGCGCTTGCGGGAAGAGCTGAAAGCCGCTCACCTGGAAACGATTTTCTGTCTGGCCCAGGCTGCCGAATACCGGGATCAAGACACCTCGTTTCACCTCAAGCGGATGAGCCACTACTCCCGCATTCTCGCCAAAGAGTTGGGCCTCTCCAGCCGAGAACAGGAGCTGATTTTCTACGCCAGCCCCCTGCACGATGTGGGCAAAATTGGGATCCCGGATGCCATCTTGCAAAAGCCAGGCCCCCTCACCCCTGAAGAGCGCCTGATCATGAACCGCCACCCTGAGATTGGCTACGAGATCCTCAGCAAGTCCGACTCGGAGCTGATGAAAAAAAGCGCCATCATTGCCCTCACCCACCACGAAAAGTTTGATGGCAGCGGCTACCCGCGGGGCCTCAAGGGCGAAGGGATCCCGCTGGAAGGGCGGATTGTGGCTTTGGCCGACGTGTTCGACGCCTTGGCCAGCCGCCGCCCCTACAAAGCAGCCTGGGATCTAGACGAGATCTTTCGCTTTGTGGAAAACAACAGCGGCAGCCACTTCGATCCCCACGTGGTGGCAGCTTTTAAGCGCGGGCGCGGCGAAATCCTGGAGATCTACCACCGCTATCAAGAGGCTCGCTAACCCCAGATCCCCTTAGCCCCTGGGTTCAGAACAGGTTCCTCGCCTGCCCACCAATAAAGCACAAATAAAAAAGAAAGAGGATCTCTCCGCACAATCCCGTATAGGCTTGTAGCCAGCAGACAAGATCTCAGGCCAAACTAAGGGTGGCCGGCTCTGTTTGCCACCGGTTCGCTGGAAAGGCGAGCAGAGCTCTGCCTCTGTGCTCCTCTATACATAGCACATTCTTGGCCACTTGTCTCTGCCCAACCCGCGCCGAGGATCCCTGTGATGGCTACCCTGACCAATCCGCCCACTCCCACCCTCTCGATCAACACCAAGCTGCGCGATCTGGCTCTGGTGGACTTTCAGGTGAGCGAGTCCACCCCCTGCGAGAACGTGGTGCGCCGCCTAGAAGATGATCCCAGCCTTTCGGGGGTCATCGTGCTGGATGAGCGGTCGCGGGTGCAGGGGATGTTGACCCGCCGCGCCATTTTGGAGTGGATGCTGAGCAAGCCCTATGGCCTAGACGTGTTTTTGAAGCGGCCCATCAGCTCCTTGGTGGAGTTCCACGGACGGGGCTTTTTGCTGCTCCCCGGCAACTGCGATGTCATCGCGGCGGCCAGCCAGGCCTTCCGGCGGCCCCAGGAGACCATCTACGACCCGGTGGTGGTACAAGTTGGTTCCCAGGACTACCGCCTTTTGGATGTGCCGGTGTTGTTGGTGGCCCAGTCGCAGGTGCATCTGGCCACGCAGCGGAAGCTGCAAGAACAGCAGGAGGAGATGCAACGGATCTTGGCTGAGCTGGAGCAAGAGAAAAACCGCAGCCTTCAGTATGCCCGCGATCTGGAGCGGCAAAAGGCCGAGATCCTCAGCCAGAACATCGCTTTAGATCGGGAGCGGCGCCAGGCCCAGCAGCGCTCCGAAGAACTGGCCCGCCTCAACGCCCGCATCATCGAGATCAGCTCGGTGCTCTCGGAGAAGGGCAAATCCACCTTTGCCGCCACCTTTGCCGGAGTAGAGGCCGTTCGCCGTCTATCTCAGGAAATTGCCGACAGCAACCAGGAGCTCTCCCGCGAGCTCAAAGAAATCAACACCATCGTTGACTTGATCGTAGAGGTGGCGGGCTATATTCGCCTGCTCTCCTTTAATGCGGCTGTGGAGGCCAACCGCAGCGGCGGAGGTGGCGGTTTTGGCGCCATTGCCCAGGAGATTCGCAAATTGGCAGGGCGCACCACCGAAGCCAGCAACCGCATCCGCGGCTTGGCAGAGCGCATCCAACGCCAAAGCCAATCCACCCTGCAATCAGCCCAGGCCAGCGCCGAGATGGTGCAATCCCTTTACCAGCAGGCCCAGTCGGCCCAGGCGGCCCTGGAGGAGTTGCAAGCCCTCTTGGAGCGATCCCAGGTTTAGCCTTTTTTGGGAGTGGTCTGGCCCTCGCGGATCTCGTAGGTGTAAAACTGCCCTGCCACCGCCAGAGTTTGGAAGTGGTAGGTGGGCAAAGAGATCCCCAGCGGGCCAAAGTTAAGCAACGACAAATCGGTGCTGTAGAGGCTGAAGAGGATGAAGTTTTGCCGGCGGGTTTGGCGCAGGAACAGCTCTGCCAGCTCCGGTTGCAGCTCTTGCACAAGGGCGTGACATTCCTCAATGAGGGTGGGCAAAAAAGCCGGGAGCTGGGCGCAGTATTCCCGCGTGGCATAGGCAGCCAACTGTTCCCCTGCGTAGGCCCCGTACGCTTCCGGGGTGGGATTGGTGATGGCCAGAGCAGCCACACCCCCGGCCAGAACCAGTCCGGAAAGCAAGGAAAAGACCCTCAGCATAGCGGCCTCCGAAACAAGATTTTCCATTCTGCTACGGGCTTGAGGTGCTTCGACAGGGATCCTTCGGCAAAAGCCATCGCCTAAGGCCGCCCTGTCGCCTCCTAGAGCCGGCGCGGGATCACCCAATTGGCCAGGAATGCGGTTCACGGTGTTGCAGCAAACCTGCAAAAGAGCTGGATCCCTTGGTTGAATTGCTAGCCTACAGGCTAGGATGGGAGCCGATGCGCAGCTTGATGCTCTCTATGGAACTGGCCGATCTGAGACGCACCCTAGAATCGCTCACCTCGCGCCTGAGCAGTGCTCAGGACTATCTTTGACCTGCCCCGCCTAGAGCAACAGATCGCCATTTTGGAGCAAGAGGCGGCGCAGCCGCAGTTTTGGAACGATGCCGAGGCGGCCCGCCGCCACCTGCAACAGCTCAACAGCCTCAAGGCCTCCTGGGATCAAGTCCACCGCTGGAAGGATCGCCTGGAAGATGCCACCAGCGCCCTGGAGCTGTTGCAAGAGGATCCCGACCCGGAGCTGTTGGCGGAAGTGTCCGGATCCCTGGCGGCGGTGGAGCGGGAGCTCGGCCAATGGGAGCTGCGGCAACTGCTTTCCGGCCCCTACGACAAAAACGGCGCCATCCTCACCATTACCGCCGGCGCGGGGGGAACCGACGCTCAAGACTGGGCAGCGATGCTCCTGAAGATGTACACCCGCTGGGCGGAAAACCAGGGCTACAAGGTCAGCCTCTCGGAATACTCGGAAGGGGCAGAGGCCGGCATCAAGTCGGCCACCCTGTTGATCGAGGGGCCCTACGCCTATGGGTATCTTTCCGCCGAGAAGGGCAACCACCGCATGGAGCGCATCAGCCCCTTCAACGCCAACGGCAAGCGCCAGACCAGCTTTGCCGGCGTCGAGGTCATGCCCATCCTGGAGGAAGAGAATGAGTTCGAGCTGAGGATGGAGGATCTGGAGTTCGAGACTTCTCGTTCCGGCGGGGCAGGCGGCCAAAACGTCAACAAGGTGGAAACGGCGGTGCGCGTTATCCACAAGCCCACCGGCATTGCCGTGCGCTGCACCGAGGAGCGTTCCCAACTGCAAAACAAGGAGCGGGCCATCCAGATCCTGAAGGCGAAGCTCATCGAATTGGAAGAGGAAAAGCGCCGGCAAAAGCTGGCCGAGATCCGCGGCGAGATGGTGACCCAGGGCTTTGGGGGCCGGATCCGCACCTACACCTTCGATCCTTACAAGTTGATCAAAGACCACCGCACCAACGCCGAAACCTACAATGTCGAGGCGTTTATGAATGGCGAACCGGAGGAGCTGATGCACTTTATCCAGGCCTACCTGCGGCAGGAACATGCCAAACAGCAGGCTGCTGCAGTCTAGGGCCGGCTGTGGCGCTCCCACACAGCCTGCATCAGGGCTGCCCGCTCCGACGCCGAGATCGCGCCCAATTGAACGGGATCCCACTCTGGGAAAAACTCCCCCACCCCCCATCCCAAGGCTCTGGGATGGGCTGTTTTTGCCTGCAGGGATCCCGCCCAAACTAGGCCGTGCCAAGCGCCAATAGGGGTTTCCAGGGCCGAGGAAAACACCAGATCCAACCCCGGGTGTTGGCTGAGGTAGTCCCTCAGGGCAAGACCGGATCCGACCAAAGAGGGCTTGACCACCAGGATCCCTTGCCAGCCCGACCGGTGGACAGCTTGCAACTGCTCCAGGCCGGCCACTGACTCATCCAGAGCAAGGGGAGTTTGAAACTCGCGGCTCAGTTGGATCAAGTCAGCGTGCTGCTCCGGGGGCAGAGGCTGCTCGAAAAACTCGATCTTGCCCGGCCACTCCTGATTGAGCTGGTCGCAAAGGGCCAGCCAGCGCCGCGCCTCGGCCAGGGTCAGCCCCCCGTTGGCATCCAGGCGCAGCCGGGATCCGGGCGGCAGTTGCTCCAGCCAGCTTGCTAGCTTTTTCCACTCCTGCTCAAAGGCATCCACCCCCACCTTGCCTTTGTAAACCGGGTAGGAACCTACGGGGACGGCTTTTCCCAAAAGCCCACAAAACGCAAGCCCCGAGAGATCCCTGGCCAGCCAGCCGGGATCCCGACAGGCCAGCCAGGCGCATTCCAAGCCAAAGCGAGTGGCGGGCAGAGTTGCTGGGATCCCTTCAATCTGGGCCTCGGATAGCTCAGCCGGCAACTGCTGGCAAAACGCCAGCGCTTGCTCCAAAGTCTCGCTGCCCAACCAGGGGAGGGGAGCAATCTCCCCATAGCCCTGCTGACCCGTCTCCAGATCCGTCAGCCGGATCAGGATCCCTTCGCGGACAGACCATAGGCCGTAGCGGGTGCGCAAGGGCTGCCGAAAAGGACGCCGGTAGAGGCAAAACGCAAAGGAAAACCCCTTTTCCAACTGCCCATGCAAGACGGAGTCCCCTTTCTGGCTCGGAATTTTAACGTAAGGTGCGGAATTCCCCACCGTCTATACGGTGGGGATGGATAGCACCCTCTGACTGATTCTGGATGTAT
>NZ_JANSJJ010000037.1:0-52054 GCF_047502715.1 Synechococcus sp. H55.10 | reverse complement strand
GCTGGCAAATTGAGGAAGGCGAGAAAGAACTTTCTAGGCTGCGGGAAGAGCTTCAGCAAAGGAGCGGGCGGCTCCAAGAACTTGAGGCCCAGTTGGCCGAGCGGCGTCAGCTTTTGCAACAGCTCCAAGACAAAGATCGGCAAGTGCGAAGTCTCCAAGCAGAGATAGAGAGGCTGCGTGCGGAGCAGTTCCATGCAGACGCAGACGAGATTACAGAGCTGAGACTACAGCTTCAACAAAGGGATGAGGAAATAAAGACGCTGAAGACTGGCATAGAAGGTTATGAAAAGACTCTGTCTACAATTCTCCAGGGAAGAGGGCATTATACAAGGTACGAGCCGTCGGAAATAGATATAGTCTTGAAAATAACCGAGAAGGAGTTTTACCCACAAGAAGCTAAGAGTTTTATTTTAGAAATCCTGAGAGAGAAAATTAATAACGTACACGAAGGGAGCAGAGTCCAGCATATACTTAGAAACTTGGTTGAGAATAACGAAGCAAACGAGGGTGATGATCATCGTCGGAGAATTAGGGAATCTGTAGACAACTTGTCTTCAGACTATAATGGGTGGAGTGATTATTACAGAAAAAGGTTGGAAGAGCTTGGTTTTGAGGTCATCGCGGAAGATAATCATGTCAGGATTTGCTTTCACGGGGATAGACGCTACCAAATTAGCCTGTCCAAAACCCCTAGCGATCGGGAGGCCGGCCACAGCATTTCTCGGGATATCCGCAACACTATTTTTGGTCTCTAGACAATCTTGAGGCGCCTCAGGCAAATGATCTGTAGTTGCAAACCTAACTTCTTACTTGCCCTCTGAGGCCAAGAAAAGTTAGACGGAGTCCTGATAGGCTGGAGGAAAGCCTGGGATCCCTGCCATGTTCTACCTACCGTTCTCGCTGTTGCTGTTTTTCATGCTGGTGCTGCTGCTGCCCTTCCTCTGGCTGGGGCTAGCGGTGGACGTGGTGGCGCTGGCGGTGGGGAAGCTGGGGTTCTCGCGGGAGGGGGCGCTGTTGCTGCTGCTGGCCATCTTGGTGGGCAGCTCGGTCAATATTCCTCTCTACCGCGTCAAGTGCGAGGTAACCCTAGTAGAAGACCTGGCCAGCCTGTGGATGCGGCAATTTTGGGGGATCCCGTTGGCCAAGATCTCTCAGGAGACGGTGGTTGCCCTCAACGTGGGTGGAGGGCTGATCCCGGTGCTCTTGGCCCTGTACCAATTTGGGCGGGCTGATGGGCTGTTGATCCTGGCCGTAACGGCACTGGTAACGGTGGTTAGCTACTACGCTTCCCACGTGGTGCCCGGGATCGGCATTCAGATGAATCCTCTGATTGCCCCGGCCACGGCAGCCCTAGCCGCTCTATTCTGGGCTGGGGATCAGGCGCCGGCGGTGGCCTTTGCCGGCGGGGTTTTGGGCACGGTGATTGGAGCCGATCTGCTGCACCTGCCGGAAGTGTTGCGGCGCAATTGCTCGGGCATTCTCAGCATTGGCGGGGCCGGCGTTTTCGATGGCATTGCCCTCTGTGGCCTGTTTGCCCTGCTGCTGAGCTAGACCAGCAAATAGGTGAGGGAAAGGGTAACAGCCTGGCTGGGATCCAGCCAGCGCAGGTCGGGATCTCCTTCGGGCGGACGACGGGTCAGCTCTTCTAGCAGCATCTGCGTCCACTCCAGCGGTTTGCTGAGCAACATCGGCGAACGGGTTATCCCCTGCTGACGGACCATGGCTTTGAGGGCTTCCAAGCTGGCCGACAAGGGGCGAGTACTGGCCACAAACAATAGCTCGGTCAGCCCCTGGGCATGGCAGGTGAGCAGATCGGGATTGACGGCAGAGTGCGACTCACCGGCCACCTCAGGCAGGGGTGGCAAAGTCAGGCTGCCCTTGGCCTCTAGGCGCAGTGGCAGGGCAAAGTCCTCCTGGGGCACGGGAGCCAACAGGTGCAGTTGCCCGCTGGAATCGACCATCAACAGGTAGCCGAACAGATCCTGCTCGCCTTCGTTGCGCAGGGTGAGATGCAAGGGATCCCCGCGCATAAAGCGTAGTATGCCTGGCTCGGCAAGAGCAGAGGCCCCTTGGGCAAACCGTGGCGCCCGCAAGGGGGCTTTACTTCTGGTGGACAATTCCCCCACCACCGCCAGCGGCGAGATCGCGGCGTTGAGGGTAGTCCGCAGGCGCTTGGCTGCCAGCAGATGGGCCAGACGGGGCACCAGCCGCTGTACCGCCGTAGCTGCAGCTTCCCCAGCCGGCCCGCAGGAATTGAGCAGCAATTCTCGCCCCGGCCAAAAGAGGCTGTAGCCGTTGACTTCCAAAGGCTTGGGCAGAGCGTCTGCTTGAAAGGCGGCGGCCATTTCTGGGGTGATGCGCCCTAGCAGGCAATCCACCTGGCGCTCGCGCGGGTTAGCCGTCTCCATCCAGCTATGGCCGGCGATGGCGTTGGTCAGATCCACTTTTTCAACGCGACCCAAGTTGTCTTCCAGACCCACCAAAAGCTTGAGGCTGCTGGAGAGGCTGCGCAACTGCTCCCGCACCAGCGTGCCCACGGGGGGAAATTGACCTTCCCCGTTGGCTGGCTGCACCTGTGCCAACAGCCCGCTGCGAGAACGAATCAGCAGCGGCACCGACGAGGCGGTGGAAAGGGGAGCCAAAAGAGTACCCGGCTGCAGACCACCCAGCGCCGCCGGTGGGATCCCACCCAGCCACACCTGAGCCCGATTCCCCTTCACTTCCTGGATCACGCCGCTGACTGCCACCTGAGGGGGGGTGAGGAAGTAGGGCGGGATGCGTCGAGCCGTTTCTTTGCCCTCTAGGATGGGGCGCTGACAGGCAAACAGGCCCAGCTCCCGCCGGCTGGCCACTTGGTTGAAGGCCACCAGCAGGCGGGTGGCAGGTGTGCTTTCCCATAGGTACTGTGTCAGCAGATAGGTGAGTACTCCAGCGTAGAATCCTGGCCAAGCGGCTTCTGCTGCCAAGTCTTGGGGGGTGGTGGCGGCAATCAACAAGCCCTTGGGCGGAGACGGCCATACCCGCTGCAGTTCCGAGGAGTCTGAGGCGGCAGATCCTGCTCCTTTCCCGGCTGGGGGGCGGGAACGCAGTTGCAAATTGCCTCGCACCGACGGCGAGACATGGGTGAAGCCACAGTCCAACAAAGTGGTGATCTGGGCGGTACCCAAGCCTTCCAAAAGCCGGAAAAAGCTGTCTAGCTCCATCGCCGCCATTCCTTCAGAGCCAGACAACAGCAGCACCGGCTGCCACTGGCCTGGCGCCGATCCCGCCCGCCACTGGCCGTAGCCGCTGAACTGCACGACCACTGTTTCCGCCGCCTGACTTGAACCCCCCAAGTGCTCCGCAAAGGCCGCTTGGATCCCACTCGGCGTGGCGGCCCCATCGGTGAGGGTGAGAATCTCTGCCGGGTCAAAGCCAAAGCGATTCAGGAGCAGCTCCCGCTGCAGCTCCACATCGGTCACACAGCCCTGTAGCGCGGATCCCTCGCCGGGGTAGCGGTTGATGCCAATCAGAACAGCCAGCTTGCGGGAGCCAGCCGCCAAAGCTTGGCCATAGCGCTCAGCCTGACCCGCCAACCAGCCAGGGGAGAGGCCAAGGCTGGCAGCAACCAGGATCAATGTTTGCAGAAAAGACCGCCTTTCCATGTTGCCCCTCTGGGTTGACCCACTGGCCCAACGGCCACCCAATCGGCGAGCGAGCCACAGCTAAACTTTGCACGGGAATCTATTGCTGCCTATTTCAGGATATCCCTATCCCCGTGGCTTTTTCGCGGGATCGAGTAACAGTTTTCGGCGTTTTTTTTGCATTCCTTATCAAAGTCTCCGCCATTCTCACAGGAGACTCCACAGCAGCGCTCACCTGTCAGGCAAGGGGGAAATCAAGGTAGAAATGCACGGAGATCCACACTCAGCAGTTCAGGAAATAGGGCAAGCGAGCCCCACGCTTTGGCCAATGAAAGCGAACGAAAGGAACCAAAATGAACCCAGACACAACCAGACAAACCAGGCCGGAGTAGAGGTGAAAAACCCCGATCGGATCGGCTTGCTCCATTCCCTCGCCTGCCCAGGATCCCAGCGCCAAGGCTAGGAGATTGTTCAAGGCATGAGCCAGGACAGGCAAGCTGAGGGAGCGAGTTTGCAGGTAGAACAGGCCCATCACCAAGCCGAATACCGTCAGCCCGATCGGGTTGGGGTGCAGCAGGCCAAAGACAATGGAGGAAGCCAGCAGCCCCCTGGAGAGACCCCACTTGAGGCCCCAGCGGTGGAGCAAAATGCCGCGAAATAGCCACTCCTCCGTTATGGGGGCCACCACCACAATCGAGAGCCAGCGTAACCCTTGATACACCTGCGGCCAGGGCATTTCCCTATCCTTTTCCCCCAGCGAGTGGAGCATCGACTCCGCCAGCTCCGGTGCAGGCAGCGACACCAGGTAGAGCATCAACAAAGTTGTGCCCGTGGAGAGCACCACCAAAGCCAACACCACCCGCAGCAGGGATCCCCAGGGAACAGCAGCCCGCCAGTTGCCCCACAGCCGCCTCATCTGCAAATGGGCCTGCTGCCCCCGTCGCCAGCTCCAAATACAGGTGATGACGAAGGTAGAGCAATAGATAAGGTAGGCCAGCAGCGGGTCGTCCGAGGGGAGATGCAACAGTTTGGCCAAAGCGATAGCTCCCAAACCTACACCCAGGTTGATCAACACGAAGGCCAACAGCAGATGCCGCGCCTTGAGGGCTGCAAACCCAGTTAAACTCGGCTCAGCAGGCGGTAGCGTGCGGGATCCAGACACAAAGGCAGCTGTTGCAATTTTCCCATTCTAGTGACAGCTCACCCCCAGGTGAGCCGCTGTCAACTCCCCTCTCCCTTTTGGGGAGGAGCCGGGGGTGAGGGAAGCGGCGCAAAGCGCTTGGGGAGTGTCTTAACCTGATTTGCAATAACCATCCATCTGATGCAGCGAGCCGGTGGCTGCCTCCAAGAGTCGCTAGGTTGAGTCAGCAAGTTAAGATATGTTACGGGATCCGTTGGGGTTTCTATGGGCGTAACACTGTCAACACCAGCAGCGAGACAGCATAACTTGGGTTCCGCGGCGGCAGGTTCTCCGGCTTTGCCCATCCCGCCAGGGTCGGTTTCGCAGTCAAGCCTGCGCTACGACCCAGAGCAATTGGCCAGGCAATATCGGGGGCGCTGGGATCTGGTGCTGGGGCGTCTCTTTCAGTTGATCACCCCCTTTTTGGGCTTGTTGGCCTGGGTGTTTTGGGATCGCTGGCGAGGAGTGGAGCAGAAGCATCGCCCCCAACACGCGATTCGACTGCGGGAGATCCTCACGCAATTGGGGCCGACGGCCATCAAAATCGGCCAAGCCCTCTCCACCCGTCCCGATCTGGTTTCGCCCCTGTTTTTAGAGGAACTGGCCAAGCTTCAGGATGAGCTGCCCCCCTTCGAGAATGCCGTTGCTTTTGCCCTCATCGAGTCGGAGATCGGCCAACCCACAGACAAAATCTTTCGAGAAATCAGCCCCGAGCCGATTGCCGCCGCCAGCCTGGGGCAGGTTTACCAAGCCTATCTGCACACGGGCGAGAAAGTTGCCGTCAAGGTGCAGCGGCCCGATTTGATCGGGCGCATCTCCCTCGACATGTACATCATCCGCAGCCTGGCCGCCTGGGCCAAGCGCACCTTCCGCCGCATCCGCAGCGACTTGGTGGGCATTGTCGATGAATTCGCCGGGCGGCTGTACGAAGAGATGGACTACACCCAGGAAGGCCGCAACGCCGAGCGCTTCCTGGAGCTGTACCGCCACCCCTCCATCTACGCCCCCAAAATTTACTGGGAGTACACCCGCACCAAAGTGCTGACGATGGAGTGGATCGACGGCATCAAGCTGACCCAGCTCGACAAAATCACTGCCGCAGGGCTGGACGGGCGGCACCTGATCGAGATCGGGGTCAACTGCTCCCTTAAGCAGCTTTTGGAGCATGGCTTTTTCCACGCTGACCCCCACCCAGGCAACCTCTTGGCCATGTACGACGGGCGGCTGGCCTACATCGATTTCGGCATGATGAGCACCATCCAGCCCCACCAGCGCTACGGCCTGATCAAGGCCATTGTCCATTTGGTGAACCGGGATTTTGTCGCCTTGGCCCAGGACTACGTGGATCTGGAGTTTCTGGATCCCGACACGGATCTCACCCCCATCATCCCCGCTTTGGAGGCTGTCTTTGCCGAGGCCCTGGGCAGCTCCGTGGCCGAGCTGAATTTTAAAAGCATCACGGATAGGCTCTCGGGGGTGATGTACGATTTTCCCTTCCGCGTGCCCGCCTACTACGCCCTGATCATCCGCTCTTTGCTTACCCTGGAGGGGATCGCCATCGGCTTGGATCCCAACTTCAAAGTGTTGAGTGTGGCCTATCCCTATGTGGCCCAGCGCCTGCTCACCGACCCGGCCCCAGAGCTGCGCACCTCCCTGCGGGAGCTGCTGTTTAACCAAGGGCAATTTCGCTGGAACCGCCTGGAGAACCTGCTGCGCAACGCCGCCAACAGCGAAGATTTTGACCTGCAGGGATCCCTAGAAAAAGCCGTCGAGTTTATCTTTTCTGAGCGGGGGGCTTTCCTGCGGGAGCGCCTGGTGGATGTGCTGTTCTCCAGCTCAGGGAACGGCACCTCAGACGGCTTGGCTCATTTGCAGCGTCTGTGGGAACTCCTCAGCCGCAACCCGACCTTTCAGCCGCTGCAGCTTCTGCCCATCGTCGCCAAAGTGGCCGCCAAGCCGGAAGCCCAACAACTGGGCCGGCAATTGGCCTCCCGCTGGTTGCAACGCTCGGCAGCCCGCCTCATTCGGGACCTGCTGCTGCCGGATGTAGAAAAGCCCAGTTCACCCTCTTCCCGCAACGGGATCCCTGGGCCGTCAGCCTCTGAACGTACTGCTCAACTTCCCCTCACGGCCTAGCTCGGCTGCCTTCAGGGGGCAGTATCGCCTTGAGGGTTCACAGAGGTCAGAGCCAGGGCAATCCACTCGCGAAATTCATCGCGGCGGAAAACCTGGGGGCGAGAGCGGGGGCCAAAACGCATCAGGCTGGGCATGCCGTGCTCCTTAAGCCGAGACTGTAGCCAGGTGCCCACACCGGTTTTGCCATCGTTGGGCATTTCGGTTTGGAAGTCACTGTACATCAACAACAACTGGCTGCGAGATTGGAGCACGGCATTTTCTTGGATTAACTTCGGCAGAGAGAGGGCGGTGGCTGAACCTGCCTCTTTGCTGCCTTTGGCAGCTTCACGGCGACGGTCGCGCGGGCGTGGGTTGACACTTTCACGGCTCTTACGGGTTTTGGGTTCACTAGGCATAGAATCTCCTAAACGACAGAGTGGCTTCCCAACAAGGGTCAAAGCCGGAACTCGCAGGCCAAAGGCCGAGCCCGCTGTGAAAGTGGCCCGATGGGTACAGTTCTGGAGCAATCGCTGAAAAGAGTGCCACGTGCTCTTGGGTAAGCGAAGAAGAACTGCTCTAAGCCGGCGCAAAGGGCCAGGATCCCTTCAGCGCAACAGCAGTCTGCAGCGGGTCGAGTTCCTGCCAGCACATCCAAGACTTATCGTCGTCTTTCCTGTCGGAGGCCAGTTTGGCTACCACGAATCCGCAGGGCAGGCAAGCTTGGATGCTACCCCTATATTGACTTAAAAATGGACAAGTGGACAGTCCCCAGCCAAGAACTCAGGCCTGAAGATTTTGCCGCCCGTTGCGGATCACTCGCAACGATTCCAACAACCGCAACTCCAGGTCTTGCAAAACCTGATCCACGTAACGGTGGGCTTCCCGCTGCAGGCGCTCTGATTCCTGCAGTGTCTGCCGCCGCACTTCCTCGCTCTGTTGATAGGTTTGTTGCAACAACTGCTCCGCCTGGGCTTGGGCTTGCCGCAGGATGGTCGATTCGTTGAGAAGCTGCTCGGCTCTGCGTTGGGCCATGGCTACGATTTCTTGGGCATAGCGATTGGCCTCGGCCAAAATCCGATCCCGCTGGCGCAGCAATTCTTCCGCTTCCTCTAGGGCTGTTGGCAAGTTGAGGCGGATAAAGTCCAACTGCTCCAAAATGCTTTCTTCTTCAATGAGCGTGCGAGACCAGAACAGGCGAGGGCTGCTGAGAATGGCCGCTTCCAGTTGATCCAAGGCTTCCTGGACACGCATCAACGCCAGGGTCTGATCCCCAAACGGTACGCCGGCACGATTGGAAGCATCAGAGGGCAATTCTCGCATCAGTCCAGAAGAGGGTGGCCGCGCTGAGCAAAAGGGCAAAGCAGGCAGGATAACGCCTACCATATCAGGTTCTCGGTTTCCTGAATCTACGCGGTCTCCCCTAGGCTCCAACCACTCCCTGTCAAATGGATGTTCTTTCTGATATGCGGAAATGATAGGCTTTCCCCTTGCGGAGGGGGTGAACCAAACGGCGTGGGTGGGTGGTTAACCGCTCAAAAAACCCAGTAGTCTGGCGACTGAGACCCAAGCTTCAGGCGAGGGAGTGTGTCAACGACAGCTATCTGTGGCACACTGAGGAAAAAGGAGTTGGGCTTCGAGCCGCTCATGCCACAACCGCAGCCTCCCCGCAGACTGGAAGACCAATTTGTGGAGAATGTCTCCCGTTACCCCACTTACTTCGTTACCGTTTTGCTGGGGGGGATCTGGGCTGGCCTCCAGCCTTTTGTTGGTTTGTATCGCAAAAGTCCGGCGGCGGCGGCCCTGGTTACACTGGGATCCCTGCTGTTGCTGCTGTTTGTCTATTTCACCCTGCGAGGCATGACAGGGCACACTCTCCTGCCGGCGTGGATGTTGCGTTGAGGGCATGGGGGATGGACGAAGCGATAGAGTGGACGCCAGAAGCAGAGGCGCGCCTTAAAGAAATCCCCTTCTTTGTGCGTCCGGCTGCCCGTAGGAAGATTGAACAGTTTGCCCGCGAAGCCGGGATCCAGAAGATCACGGTGGCAGTTTACGAGCAGGCCAAGCAAAAGTTTGGCTCTTGAGGGATCCCTCCTGCTGGCCATAGCAGGGAGATTGGGTTTGCCGCTAGCTTGGTAGAGGCGTTCTCCTCTGTTTTTTGCAACTCATGGCAGATTGGATCCTGTTGGCACTGGTGGGTTCTGCAACCTACCTGCTGCTGCAAAAAAGTGTGGCCCGCCTCTCCAAGGTGCCGTGGCGGATCCTGTGGCTGGTGATGATGCTGCCCCCCTTGGTTTGGGTGCTGGGGCGGCAGGTGCTTCAGTACGAAGTGCCCCCGTTGCTGATGTTGGTGCTCTTTCTCACCTCTTACTTTATCAGCATGACCTTGGTGCGGCGAGGGGGCATTCGACCCACAGACCCCCGGCCTGAGGCGCCAGAAGGGGATCCTTCTCTGGCTGCAGAATCTGAGCCGGAGGAAGAGGAAGAAGACAGCGCCGCCGATCCGGTCTCGCTGGCTCTTGCCCACACCCCCATTTCCGAAGTGCCGCGGGAAAAGCTCAACCACTGCTTCCCCTGGAACGTTTTTTATTTGCAAAACGTGGAGTACCGTCCCCAGGCGATTATCTGCCGGGGCAATTTGCGGGCGGATCCCACCGAAGCCTATGAGCGGGTACAGCGCAATGTAGAAAACACTTTTGGCAAACGCTTCTTGGTGGTGCTGCAGGAGGGGTTTGCCGGCAAGCCTTTTTTTGCCCTGGTGCCCAACCCGGCGGCGCGGCGCTCTCTGGCGGATGGTCGAGAGTTGCCTGTGCTGGCTCTGGGGCTATTGCTGTTCACCTTCTGGACCACCCTGAGTGCTGGGGCCCAGGCGGCTGGGGTCAGCCCTGACCGGCTGCTGCATCTGCCCTCGCTGATGAAGGGGCTGCCCTATGCGGTGGGGATCCTGGCCATTCTGGGATCCCATGAGTGGATGCGCTATTGGGTGGCCCGCCGCCATGGCATCAAAACCTCGCTGCCCTACTTCATCCCGGTGCCCTTTGTGTTGGGGACTTTTGGGGCGTTTATCCAGTTGAAAGAGCCGGTGCCCAACCGCAAGGTGCTGTTTGATATTGCCGTTGCCGGGCCGCTGGCAGGCAGCCTGGTCGCCTTAGTGATGCTGCTGCTGGGGCTGGTCTTTTCGGTGCCTGGGGATCCTCCGGCAGTGCCAGAGGGGCAGCCCACCCCGATCAGCTTCCATCGCATCGACCCACGCTTCTCGGTGCTGCTGGCAATTCTGGCTCGCCTGGTGCTGGGGGATCAGTTGCAGCCGGGGCAGGTGATCGATCTGCACCCGCTGGCCTTTGCCGGCTGGCTGGGCCTGGTGGTGGTTGCCTTTAACCTGGTGCCGGTGGGCCAACTGGATGGGGGGCACATTGTCCATGCGGTGTACGGGCAGCAGATGGGGGCCAATGTGGGGCGGGTAGCCCGCTGGCTGGTGCTGCTGCTGGCCCTGACGGTGCAGCCCTGGCTGTTGTTGTGGGCGCTGCTGCTGTTTGTCATCTCCAGCGCCGACGAGCCGGCCCTCAACGACGTCACTGAGCTGGATGAGGCTCGAGATTTGCTGGGGCTGGGGATGCTGACGCTGCTGGTGCTGATCCTGCTGCCGGTGCCGCCATTTTTGCAAAGCTGGCTCGGCCTGGCCTAGATCGAGGTAGGATCCAAACCGCCCCCGACCTCGTTTCCTTTCATGGAACCCAGCCTGATCGTCCAGAAATACGGCGGCACCTCCGTCGGCTCCATCGAGCGCATCCAAGCCGTGGCCCAGCGGGTAGCCCACACGGTGGATCAGGGGCAGCGGGTGGTGGTGGTCGTCTCGGCCATGGGCGACGAAACCGACCGCCTCGTGGAGCTGGCGGAGCAGATCTTGCAGGGATCCCCGACCACGCCGGCCCAGTTGCGGGAGTGGGACATGCTTCTTTCCACCGGCGAGCAGGTGAGCATTGCCCTGCTGGCCTTGGCGCTGCAGCGCTTGGGCTGCCCTGCCGTTTCGCTGACGGCGACCCAGGTGGGCATTGTCACCACCCGGGATCACAGCCGGGCCCGCATTTTGCACATCCACACCGACCGCCTCTGGCAGCACTTGGAGCGGGGGGAGGTGGTGGTGGTGGCCGGCTTTCAGGGCATCACCAGCCCGGCGGAGCTGGAGATCACCACCCTGGGGCGGGGGGGATCCGACACCACGGCGGTGGCCTTGGCGGTGGCTTTGGGGGCAGAGCTGTGCGAGATCTACACCGATGTGCCGGGGATCTTCACCACCGACCCGCGCAAGGTACCCGAGGCCAGGCTGTTGCCAGAGATTACCGCCGACGAGATGCTGGAGCTGGCCAGCCTGGGAGCGCAGGTGCTCCACCCCCGCTCGGTGGAGATTGCCCGCAACTACGGCGTCAAGCTGCGGGTGCGCTCCAGCCTGGAGCCGCTGCAAGCAGGATCCGAGGGCACCCTCATTCTTTCTCCTCCTCCCCGTCCTCGCCCCGCCGATAGCAGCATTGAGCTGGGCCGGGCAGTGGATACGGTGGAGCTGGATCGGGATCAGGCCAAGGTGGTGCTGGTGGGAGTGCCGGATCGTCCGGGCATTGCCGCCCAACTGTTCCAGGAAATTGCGGCAGCCGGGATCAACGTCGATTTAATCCTGCAGTCGCTCCACCTCAGTGCAGCCGAGGGATCCCCTACCAACGACATTGCCTTTACCGTCAGCCGGGCGCAGGCAGCCCAGGCGGCAGCCGTGGCGCGGCAGGTGGGCCAGGAGCTGGGGTGTAGGGAAGTCCTCGTCGAGGAGGCGGTGGCCAAGGTCAGCATTGCCGGGGTGGGGATGATGGGTCGCCCGGGCATTGCCGCCGAGATGTTTCGAGTGCTGGCGGAAGCCGGGATCAATCTCCAGATGATCTCCATGTCGGAGATCAAGGTGAGCTGTGTGGTGGCTGCCGAGCGGGCTGGGGAGGCCGCCCTGGCGCTGGGGGAGGCGTTTCAGGTGATTCCCCATTTGCATCGGGTCACGGCAGCCCCTGGCCGGGATCCCCTCCCCAGCGACCACCCGGTGCGGGGCGTTGCCCTGGATCTGAAGCAGTCGCGGCTGGGCATCCGCAAGGTGCCGGATCGTCCGGGGACGGCTGCCCATCTGTTCGGACGCCTGGCCGAGGCCGGGATTATCGTGGACACCATCATCCAAAGCCAGCGGGGCTACCACAACAGCATCCCCAGTAACGACATCGCCTTTACGGTGCCTCAGGACCAGGCCAGGGCGGCTGAGGCCGTGTGCCGGCAGGTGGCCGAGGAACTGCAGGCGGCGGGGGTCGAAGCCGACCACGACATCGCTAAGGTGAGCATCGTCGGTGCCGGGATGGAAATTTATCCCGGCGTGGCGGCGCACTTTTTTGCTGCCTTGGCCGACGCCGGGATCAACATCGAGATGATCGCCACCTCGGAGATCAAGGTAAGCTGCGTGGTGCGACAGGAGCAGGGAATCCACGCTCTGCAAGCTGCCCACCGCGCCTTTGAACTCGACCGAGCCTAGTCGGCTTTGGCTGCCAACAGCAGGGGGAAGTTGTGGGCGTTGGGGGCGTGCATGGCCTGGATCCCCAGGTTGGCGCGGTTGACCAGGTCGGCGTAGGTGGGGATGAACCGGCCCTGGCCGTCCAGGATGGACTGGTTGAAGTTAAAGCCGTTGAGGTTAAAGGCCATCATCCCAATGCCAATGGCTGCCGCCCAAATCCCTACGGTCGGCAGGGCCGCCATCCAGAAGTGAACGGAGCGGCTGTTGCGCCAGCCAAGGCCGGGGATCCCCAGCCGCCCCAAAAAGGCATAGTGGCCAGCCAGGAAGTTGTAGGTGACTTCTTCTTGGCCGAAGCGGTAGCCGGCATTGGCCGACTCCTCTTCCGAGGTCTCCCGGATCAGGCTAGACATCACTAGGGAGCCGTGTAGAGACGCCAGCAGGGCGCCGCCAAACACCCCGGCTACCCCCAGCCAACTGGTGGGGTGCATCAAGATGTTGTGTTCCGCCTGGAAGGCCAGCATGAAGTGGAAGGTGCCGGCAATCCCCAGCGGCAGCCCTTCCGAGAAGCTGCCCTGGCCAATGGGGTAGACCAAGAGCACCGCTGTAGCGGCAGCCGCCGGCGCAGAAAAGGCCACCGCAATCCAGGGGCGCATGCCCAGCCGGTAGCTCAACTCCCACTGCCGGCCAAGGTAGCACCACACCCCAATGAGAAAGTGGAGCACGATGAGCTGGTAGGGGCCGCCGTTGTAGAGCCACTCATCCAAAGAGGCGGCTTCCCAGATGGGGTAAAAGTGCAGGGCAATGGCAGCCGAGGTGGGCACCACCGCTGCAGAAATAAGGTTGTTGCCCCCCAACAAAGAGCCAATCACCGGCTCGCGGATCCCGTCCATATCCACCGGTGGCGCGGCAATGAAGGCAATTGCAAAACAAAAGGCTGCCGCCAACAACGTTGGGATCATCAATACGCCAAACCAGCCAATGTAAAGCCGGTTTTCGGTGCTGGTGATCCACTGACAAAAACTACTCCAACTCCACAGCCGCCGCGCAGCAGCGGAGCGACGAATGACCGTACTCATAGGCCAACTCCTAGAAAATTTCAGCAAAGCCCCCTCTCTCTTGGGTTTGCCGAACCGACGTCAGGAGAGCGCTCGACAAGGCCTGGCCTGAGGGAGCCTTCTTCCAAACTAGACAGTTTTCGGGATGCCGACAGGGATCCCTAACTTGCGCAGCCAGAATGTGAAACAAATTGATTTATCGATACAAATAGGCAAATCAGTGTTGCGATTTTGATGCTTCGGTCTCGGCTTTTCCTGAGCAGGCAAAGGCACTTTCTTCAGCCGAGAACTTCGGAGTTTCTTAAGGTGAAGGTCTTAAGAATTTCTTCAGAAAGGTAACCCAAGAAGGTTGAGAGCTATCGTCCAATTTCGGCGTGAAACTCCTGCAGGGACTTCACCTGCAGGGATCCCAACTGTAGAGCCCGGATGGCGGCGGCAGTGGCTTTGGCCCCGGCCAGAGTAGTAACCAAAGGGATCTTGTAGGCCAGGGCAGTGCGGCGGATCTTTTGGCCATCTTGCTGCGCCTCGACACCGGAAGGGGTGTTGACGAGGAGCTGAATCTGGTGGTTTTTGATGGCGTCGATGACGTGGGGCCGGCCCTCGTGCAGCTTGAGCACCTTCTCGACAGGGATTCCGTGCTCGGCCAGAACTTTTTGTGTGCCGGCAGTGGCCAGCAGACGAAAGCCCAGCTTGACAAACTCTTGGGCCACCGGGATCACGGCCTGCTTGTCGCGATCGTTAACGCTGATGAACACCGTGCCCCCTAGGGGCAGGTTTTGGCCGGCAGCCAGTTGCGCCTTGGCAAAGGCACGGCCAAAGTCGGTGTCAATCCCCATCACCTCGCCGGTAGAGCGCATCTCCGGCCCCAGCAGCGTGTCGGTACCAGGAAACTTGTGAAACGGCAGCACCGCCTCCTTGACAGCTACGTAGGGTGGGATCACCTCCTGGGTAAAGCCCAGCTCCGCCAGGGTTTTGCCGCTCATCACCTGGGCGGCATAATCGGCCAGGGGATGGCCAATGGCCTTGCTGACGAACGGCACGGTGCGGGAAGCGCGCGGGTTGGCCTCCAGGACGTAGACCTGCTCCTTCTGGACGGCGTATTGCACGTTAATGAGCCCCACCACCTTGAGAGCTTGGGCCAGCTTCACCGTCCAGTCGCGAATCACCTGCAGCACTTCGGGGCTGAGGGTGCGGCTGGGCAAGACGCAGGCGGAATCGCCCGAGTGGATCCCGGCCTGCTCGATGTGCTCTAGGATCCCGCCGATGGTTACAGCCCCGGTGCGGTCGGCAATGGCATCTACGTCCACCTCCACCGCGTCCTCCAAAAACTGATCCACCAGCACGGGACGGTCGGGATCCACCGCCACCGCCAGTTGCATGTAGCGCTGCAGGTCTTGATCCGAATAGACAATCTCCATGGCCCGTCCCCCCAGCACATAGCTGGGCCGCACCACCACCGGGTAGCCGATGCGGCGGGCAATTTCCAGGCTTTCTTCCACGCTGCGGGCAATGCCGTTGGCCGGTTGGCGAATATCCAGCTCCCGCAAGATGTGCTCGAAGCGCCCGCGATCCTCGGCTATGTCGATGGAGTCGGGGGAAGTGCCCCAGATGGGCGCCTGGGCTGCTGCCAGCCCCTGGGCCAGTTTCAGGGGGGTTTGGCCGCCAAACTGCACGATCAAGCCCACCGGCTGCTCAGCTTCGACCAGGTTCATCACCTCTTCGTGAGTGAGGGGCTCAAAGTAGAGGCGATCGGCGGTGTCGTAGTCGGTGGAAACCGTCTCGGGGTTGGAGTTGACCATGATGGTCTCATATCCGAGGCGGCTGAGGGCAAAGGCAGCATGGCAGCAGCAGTAGTCGAATTCGATCCCTTGGCCGATGCGGTTGGGGCCGCCCCCCAGGATCATCACCTTCGGCTTGGCGGTGGGGAAGGTCTCGGATTCGCTCTCGTAGGTGGAGTACTGGTAGGGGGTGGTCGCCTCGAACTCGGCAGCGCAGGTGTCCACCGTCTTGTAGGTGGGGATCACCCCCAGTTGCTTACGGCGATCCCGCACCTGAGCTTCGCTGGAGCCGGTCAGGTGGGCAATTTGTCGGTCGCTGAAGCCCATTTGCTTGAGGTGCCGCAGATCCTCAGCACTCAGGGATCCCGGCTCCCGCCCCTTGAGGGCTTGCTCCACTTCCACCAGCTCCTGCAGCTTGTCGATGAACCAGGGATCAATATGGGTAAGCTGGGCAATTTCCTGGGCCGAAAAACCCATGAGCAGGGCGGTGCGAATGGTCAAGAGGCGAAAGGGGTTGGGGGTGCGCAGGTTGGCCCGCACTTCCTCCGGCTTGGGGAAGACTTCTGGCCGGTCGCTGCCAAAGCCGGGGCGGTCGATCTCCAAAGAGCGCAGCGCCTTCTGGATGGACTCCTGGAAGGTGCGGCCAATGGCCATCGCCTCCCCCACCGACTTCATCTGGGTGGTCAAGACCGGCTCCGAACCGGGGAACTTCTCAAAGGCAAAGCGAGGGATCTTGGTGACCACGTAGTCGAGGGTGGGCTCGAAGCTGGCCGGAGTTTTGCGGGTGATGTCGTTGGGGAGCTCCGGCAGCGTGTAGCCCACAGCCAGCTTGGCAGCAATCTTGGCAATGGGGAAGCCGGTGGCCTTGCTGGCCAAAGCAGAAGAGCGGGAAACCCGCGGGTTCATCTCAATCACCCGCACTTCACCGTTGGCGGGGTTGACGGCAAACTGCACGTTGGATCCCCCCGTTTCCACCCCAATTTCGCGCATGATGGCGATGGCGTAGTCGCGCAGCCGCTGGTACTCCTTGTCGGTGAGGGTCTGGGCCGGGGCCACGGTGATGGAGTCGCCGGTGTGTACCCCCATGGGGTCGATGTTTTCAATCGAGCAGATGATCACCACGTTGTCCGCCAGATCCCGCATCACCTCCAGCTCAAACTCCTTCCAGCCAATCACCGACTCTTCCACCAGGATCTGGGAGACCGGGCTGGCCTCGAGGCCGGCGGCGCAGATCTCTTCAAATTCTTCTTGGTTGTAGGCCACGCCGCCGCCCGTGCCCCCTAGGGTATAGGCGGGGCGGATGATGAGGGGATAGCCGATCTCGTGGGCGATTTGCTTGGCTTCGGCCAGGCTGCGGGCCAACCCTGACCGCGGTACGGCCAGGCCAAGCCGCTGCATTGCCTGCTTAAACAGCTCCCGATCCTCGGCCTTTTCGATGGCCTCCCGCTTGGCCCCAATTAGTTCCACGCCGTACTGGTCTAGGATCCCGCGCCGGGCCAGTTCCACGGCCACATTTAAGGCCGTCTGTCCCCCCATGGTGGGGAGCAGGGCATCGGGGCGCTCCCGCTCGATGATCTGGGCCACGAAGTCCGCCGTCACCGGCTCGATGTAGACGCGATCCGCCATACTGGGATCCGTCATGATGGTGGCCGGGTTGGAGTTGACCAGGATCACCTCGTAGCCCTCCTCTCGCAAGGCTTTGCAGGCTTGGGTGCCGGAGTAGTCGAACTCGCAGGCTTGGCCAATGACGATCGGCCCCGCTCCAATGAGCAAGATCTTGTGAATGTCGGTACGGCGCGGCATGGGATCCCAGGGGTGGCAGAGTCAGCCTTCTATTGTAGGAGGTCACCTGCAGGTCAAGTTGCTCGTCGGGATCCCTCTTTTTTGGGATTGGCCCGGCTGGCTGCGCTCGCCAACAAAACAGGCAAGGCCGCTGTGCAACTCACTTGGCTCTGAACTCTTGGGGTTGTAGGTGCCGCAGCCAAGCGTTGACGTTGACCCGAATCCGTTGCCCAACCTGTAAGAGGCGGTGCAGATTTTCGGCGGAAATGTCGCGGCACTCTTCTGGGGGCCAAGCCGGGCAGCGGGGGCCGACCTGACGTTCCAGGGTCGCCAGGTAGAGCTCTTGGAGACGATCTAGATTAATGGGCAGGCGCAGATCCGCGGCCAATTGCAACCACTCTTCCAGGTTGTGGAGCTGTTCGCCAACAGTCTCCAGCTCAAAAGCGTGGGCAAGCTGCCACATCCCCCGCTGCAAGAGCCGATCCAGAACACGGGCTGCTTCTTCCCGCCGCAACTGACACCCCAACTGCTCCGCCTCACGGGCGATCGCCCGCAACTCCATCAGGTGATCCCGCTTGCCCTCTTCTATTTCCATCGCCCGCAAACTGTTCAACAGGCGCTGGTTGAGGGTGATCTGAGCTGCGGCCAACAATTCTTCCGGGATCGGCAGGCCATCGGCACGAAAAGCCATCAGGATCCCGTAATTGTCCAGGTAGGTTTGGCGATAGAGTTGGGCCAGGCGGTCTAGGGTATCTTGGGTAAGCCAGCGCATCATCTGCTGCCGGTCTTCGTCGTTCAGGGCGTTGAGGTCAAAGGTTTCCGGCCCAAACAGATCTTGCAGAGCCAGGATCATCTCCACCCGACTGGGGGATCCGGCCAGCAAGCGGGTTTTCAACTGTTCATAGCTGCGCCGCCCGGCAAACGGCCTAACGCCACATTGAAAGTCCCAGCCGCCGATGTGGAGCATGGCGTAGATCAGATCGTGCTCTTCGCGGGTGCTGGGAAAGGTAAGCTTCACCCGCCCGATGGCCAGTGTGGATCCCCCTATCGTCAGGCGCTCCTGATCCACTGGATCCAACCCATACCCTTGGGAGCGGGGGATGCCGTTAAAGAGAGACAGCATGGCGTGCTGGGCCACCAGCCGCTGTGGGCTGACCAGGGTGGGACGCACCAAGGCGCAGTAGACCCCCTTGCCGTCTTTGTAGAGGTCGAGGTTGCTGGGAGCCTTGCTCAGGCGGTTGAGGAACTCCTCTTCTAGGCTCACATCCGTCACGGCTGCCGCCAACTGGATAGCCCGTGCCGCATAGCGCAGGATCTGCACCCCTTCAGGACGGGATAGCTCCTCAAAAAACCAGCCACAACTGGTAAACATCAACTGGCTGTAGCGCTGCATCTCCAACAGGCGCAGCACCTGCACCTGATCTTCAGCCCTGAGGCGGTGGCTCTGATGCTCCCGCAAAAACGAATCGCAGCGCTCCCGATCCAAGATCACCTCAATGTAGTGATCCCGCGCCAGCCAGGGATCCCGCAGGTAGGCTCTGGCTTCCGTCTCGTAGATCTCGGCAAGCTGATCCCGCAGCCAGTTGAGGGCCTCCCGCAACGGTTGCCGCCAGCGTTGGTGCCACCCACCCACCGCTCCACAGCCACAGTCGCGCGACCAACGTCCTACCCCGTGGGCGCAGCTCCAGGCGGTGACCGGTTTCAGTTGCACCTCCCAAGTGGGGGGATGTTGGCTGAGAAAATGGCTGTAGTTGCCCACCTGCCAGCCCCGGCGAGGAAATTCCTCGCAAAAGGCATAGGCCAGCGTGCGCTCCACTCCGCGCTTGTGGTGGCCAAAAGTCTCGCCATCGGTGGCACAGTTGACCAGATAGGCTTCCCCCTCGGTGTCCGGGCGCAGAGCGGAACGGATCCGCTCCGCCAGCGACTGGGTGCTG
Source organism: Synechococcus sp. H55.10 (assembly GCF_047502715.1). NCBI lineage: Bacteria > Bacillati > Cyanobacteriota > Cyanophyceae > Synechococcales > Synechococcaceae > Synechococcus > Synechococcus sp. H55.10. The sequence goes on along the minus strand of NZ_JANSJJ010000037.1, from coordinate 33,060 downwards.
TAAACGATATCCCCAAAGCCCAAGTCACGGGAAATGGGGCCGTCGAAAAAGAAAATATCCAAGTACCCCTCTCGGTCGGGGGTAAAGCAGCGGTAGGGCCGCCGGGGATCGATCTGGTTCTGGCTGACATCCATCCATTCCGTTTGCCCCAAAGGGCGAACGCGCTGCGCCTGGCTGGGGGCCAAAATGACGAAGCGGATCCCACAGTCGACCAAGGCTGTAACCGTCGCCGCGTCGATGGCGGTTTCCGCCAGCCACATACCTTGAGGATGGCGCCCAAAACGGTGTTGGAAATCGGCAATCCCCCAGCGGATCTGGGTGTACTTGTCGCGCTCGTTGGCCAGCGGCAGGATGACGTGGTTGTAGACTTGGGCGATGGCATTGCCATGCCCCTCCAGCCGCTCGGCGCTGAGACGGTCGCCGGCCAAAATGCGCTGGTAAACCTCAACGTCGTGCTCCTCCAGCCAAGAGAGGAGGGTGGGGCCGAAGTTAAAGCTCAGGAATTCATAGTTATTGACAATGCGCACCACCCGTCCCTGGTCATCCAGAACGCGGGCAAAGGCATTGGGCCGATAACACTCCGCCAGAATGCGCTCGTTCCAGTCGTGAAAGGGGCTGGCGCTGGGCTGACGCTGAATGCGGTTAAGCCAGGGATCCTCCCGCGGCGGCTGATAGAAATGGCCGTGTAACACCACGTAGGGAGCAGTTGCCCTTGGCCGCGCCGAGGCCCGATCGCCAGCCCCCGCCGAGAAGGGAGCTATCTGGGTCGGCGAGTCTCCATAGCCTGACTGTGCCGCTGGCCTGTCGGAATTCTTGGAGCCACTCGGCATCATAAGATCACACTCCTTAAGCTCCCCCCAACTTGGGTTACAGGGGGACGAGCTGTTAACTTAAATTCATATTCATACGTTACAGCGATCCCCGATCTGCGGCGGTGAATGTAAAAGATTCAGTTAGAAATTTGACAGGCAACAAACATCGGTCAGTAATCTTTGCGTTTTTCTCACAACAGAAGGGATCGCGGCTGGATCCCTTCCCTGAGCAGACCCAAGCTCGCCAACTTACATTGCCCAGTGCCACCAGCCCAGACCCACCAGCACCGCCGTGATGCCGTAGAGGCATCCCACCACCTGCACCTCTGACCAGCCGCCCAGCTCCAGATGGTGGTGCAAGGGCGACATGCGCAGCAGCCGTTTGCCTTGTCCGGTTTTGCGTTTGGTGTACTGGAAGTAGCCCACCTGCAGGATCACCGACAGGGCTTCTGCCACCAGCACTGCGCCCATCCAGGCCAGGGCCCAGAGCTGATCCCCCAACAGCGCCAGCCCTGCCAGAGCGCCCCCCAAGCCCAGGGAGCCGGTATCGCCCATAAATAGCCGCGCCCGGTGGTGGTTGTGCACCAGAAAGCCCAGACAGGCGCCGCTGAGAGCAAAGGCCAGCCCTGCCAACTCCGAATCCGCTGCTGTCAACCCAAGCCCCGCCAGGACAAGGGCCACCACCCCTGCCGCCAAGCCGTCCATGCCGTCGGCAAGGTTGACGGCGTTGTTGGTTCCCACCAACACAAACAAAGCCAGCGGCCAGAACAGCCAGCCCAGGGAGAGGGTGCCTATTCCCGGCAGGGTTAGAACGGTAGGGATCCCTTGCCAGGCCAGGTAGCCGCAAAAAACCAGCCCGATCCCCACCTGGAGCAAAAGCTTCGCTTTGGGGGGCAACCCCTTGTTGGAGCGCTGCCGGATGACCAGCCAATCGTCCAGCCAGCCGACCAAGCCATAGGCCAGCGCCAGCAGCGCCACCGCCAGCCACTGGGGATCCCAGCCGCTCCAGCTCCCGGCCACCAGCAGCCCCACAGGCAAAAAGCTGATCCCACCCATCGTCGGCGTGCCTGCTTTCTTATGGTGGGACGGGGGCCCCTCTTGGCGGATGACCTGCCCTGCCTTCCAGCGCCGCAAGGCAGGGAGGAGCAGGGATCCCAGCAAGGCCGAAGCCAACACGCTCAATCCAAAGGGGACGATCACCTGGGGCCGGATCCCGATCACCAGGGCCGAGAGGGCCAAGCCCAGAGTCAGGGAGAGCGCCATCCCACCCCAGTCCGCCTCTTCCAGATCGGGAAGCGTATCCGCATCCGTCCTTTCTGAACCCCTCACACCTTCAACCTCCAACACGCCACAACCGCTCAAAAAACTCCGGCAGGGGAGCCCAAGAAAACTCTATCCTGCCGGAAGCTCAGAGGTGAAGGGCCGGTGGGCGCCTAGTAGGGCCACTTCCAGTTGCGCACCTCCGGCAGATCCTCCCCATGTTCGCGGATGTACTGCTTGTGCTCGACGAGCTTATCCTGAATGATCTGCTTGATGTGGGCCCGCTCGTATTTGAAGCGCTCCACCCGGTCTAACACGTCATCCGCCAAGCTGAAGCGATCCACCTCGTTGAGGACGCACATGTCGAAGGGGGTGGTGGTGGTGCCTTCCTCCTTGTAGCCGCGCACGTGCAGGTTGTGGTGGTTGGGACGGCGGTAGGTGAGGCGGTGGATCAGCCAGGGGTAGCCGTGGAAGGCAAACACGATGGGCTTATCGGGCGTGAAGATACTGACGTAATCCACATCGCTGAGGCCGTGGGGGTGTTCGCTGGGCGGCTGCAACTTCATCAGGTTCACCACGTTCACCACCCGGATCTTGATGTCCGGCAGGTGCTGCCGCAAAAAGTCCGCCGCCGCTAGGGTTTCCATCGTCGGCACATCGCCGCAGCAGGCCATCACCACATCCGGCTCGGAGCCCTGGTCGTTGCTGGCCCACTCCCAGATCCCCAGGCCCTGGGTGCAGTGCTTGATGGCGGCATCCATGTCCAGATACTGCAGGGCCGGCTGTTTCCCTGCCACGATCACGTTGACGTAGTGGCGGCTGCGCAGGCAGTGGTCGGCCACCGAGAGCAGGGTGTTGGCATCCGGGGGCAGATAGACGCGGATGATTTCGGCTTTTTTGTTGACCACGTGATCCAAAAAGCCGGGATCCTGGTGGCTGAAGCCGTTGTGATCCTGCCGCCACACGTGGGAGGTGAGCAGGTAGTTGAGGGAGGGAATGGGCCGCCGCCAAGGGATGTGTCGGGTGGTTTTCAGCCACTTGGCGTGCTGGTTGAACATGGAGTCCACCAGGTGGATGAAGGCTTCGTAGCAGGAGAAGAAGCCGTGGCGGCCTGTCAACAGGTAGCCCTCCAGCCAGCCCTGACAGACGTGCTCGCTCAAGATCTCCATCACCCGCCCATCGGGGGAGAGGTGCTCGTCGTAGTCGTAGATAGGGGCCACCCAGGTGCGGTCGCTGGCCTCAAACACGGCGTTCAGACGGTTGGATGCAGTTTCGTCGGGGCCGAAGAGGCGGAAGTTGTGGGGGTTGAGCTTCATTACATCTCGCAAAAACTGTCCCAGCACCTTCGTGGCCTCGGCCTCCGTGGTGCCAGGGCGCGGGACGTCTACGGCGTAGTTGCGGAAGTCCGGCATTTTCAGCTCCCGCGTCAGCAGGCCGCCGTTGGCGTGGGGCAGGGCACCCATGCGTTTTTCCCCTTTGGGGGCCAGCTCTTGCAGCTCGGGCCGCAAACGGCCGTTTTCGTCGAAGAGCTCTTCTGGCTTGTAGCTGCGCATCCACTCTTCCAGGAGCTTGAGGTGCTCCGGGTTCTTGGCCAGATCCGCCAGCGGCACCTGGTGGGAGCGCCAGAAATCCTCTACTTTTTTGCCGTCCACCTCTTTGGGGCCCGTCCAGCCTTTGGGGGTGCGCAGGATGATCATCGGCCACTGCGGACGGGTAGGATCCCCTTTGCTGCGGGCGTGCTGCTGGATTTCTTGAATCTCGTGGATCACCGTGTCTAAAGTGGCGGCCATCAACTGGTGCATCTGGGCTGGCTCGGAGCCTTCGACAAAGTAGGGCTTGTAGCCATAGCCCACAAACAGGCTTTGCAGCTCTTCACGGCTGAGGCGGGCCAGGATCGTCGGGTTGGCGATCTTGTAGCCATTGAGGTGCAGAATCGGCAGCACCGCCCCGTCGTGGATGGGGTTGAGGAATTTGTTGGAGTGCCAAGAGGCGGCCAGGGGGCCGGTCTCGGCTTCTCCATCCCCGACTACACAGGCCACCAGCAGATCGGGGTTGTCGAAGGCTGCCCCAAAGGCGTGGGCCAGGGCATAGCCCAGCTCTCCCCCCTCATGGATGGAGCCGGGGGTTTCCGGGGCCACGTGGCTGGGTACGCCGCCGGGGAAGGAGAACTGCTTGAAGAGCTTGCGCATGCCCTCGGCGTCTTGGCTGATGTTGGGGTACACCTCGCTGTAGGTGCCCTCCAGGTACGTGTTGGCCACCAGAGCGGGGCCGCCATGGCCGGGGCCGGTGATGTAGAGGATGTTGAGGTTTTCCCGCTTGATGATGCGGTTGAGATGCACGTAGATAAAATTCAGCCCCGGTGTGGTGCCCCAGTGCCCCAGCAGGCGCGGCTTCACATGCTCCAGCTTGAGGGGTTCCCGCAGCAGCGGGTTGTCCATCAGGTAAATCTGCCCCACCGACAGGTAGTTGGCGGCCCGCCAGTAGGCGTCCATTTTGCACAGTTCGTCGTCGGTCAGCGGTTTTGTCGAGAGCTGTTCTGCCAAAACCATAGCCGTACCCCCCAGGTATCTCTACTCCCATGGTGAGCTAGGTTGGGGCGTAGGCTTGGGGATCTTGGGATTCCTTTGGATTTGGGAGATGGGGTGAGGGTTGACAAGGGCGGGCCTAGGTAGAGCTGCAGCATTTTGCCCATGACCATTAGATACTCTCCCTGAGGGGCACCCCTCACCCCCAACCCCTCTCCCAACCCTCACCCCCAACCCCTCTCCCTCAGGGAGAGGGGAGTTAGGGATCGATGTGACAAACCTATTGTTGAATAAGGCCATGGAGATTACCCAGCAGCGAGGAAGCGTTGAGCAAAAGTTGGCATCATCCGGCGTTGGGTTAGTCTTGCTCAAGCGGCAGGTATCTGTTACCACCACCAGGGCTTGAGGGGGGTGCCGTCGGGGAAGATCAGGCCGGCAATCCGGGATCCGCTGTGCTTGAGGCCCTCGATCTGGGCGCCTTCCAGGTTGGCCTGGGCGAGGTTGGCGCGGCTGACATCGGCCCGGCGCAGGTTGGCTCCCCGGAACTGGGCCTGACGCAGCTCGGCGCCGCTGAGATCGGCTCCTTCCAGGTCGGCATTTTGCAAGTTGGCCCCCCGCAGATCCGCCCGCTGCAGGTTGGCCCCCCGCAAGTCTGCTCCTTCCAGGTCAGATCCGCGCAGATCGACACGCTTCAGGTCGGCCCCCCGCAGCCGGATCTGGCGCAGCACCAGCCCCCTCAAGTCGGCCTTGCTCAGGTCTTGGCCACAGAGATCCTGCCCCTCTCCTCCCCAGTTCTGCAACTGCCAGATGTGGCGCAGCCGCTCCTCCAGGTGGGTCTCTTGGGAAAGCCGGGATCCCCGCAGGCTGGTGCCGCTGACTTTGGCCCCTCTCAAGTCGGCTCCCTCCAGATCGGCCCCCTGTAAGTCGGCTCCGCTCAGCTTGGCCCCTTGCAAATTGGCCTGGCGCAGATCCGCTTGCTGCAGTTGGGCGCCGTTGAAGTTGCAAAGGCGCAGGTTGGCCTTTCTCAAATTGGCTTCGTGGAAGTTAGCACCTCCCAGCCGTGCCTCTTGCAGATCCACTCCCTCCAAGTCGGCGTAGGTGAAGTCCCGCTCGCCGCGCCGATAGGCCACGATCACCCCTTGCGCTCCCCCCACCGGGCGAAAGGGGCTGTAGGCGCGACAGGCCCGCTCCGCCTCCGGCTGCCCTAGCTGCGACAACAAGCGCCAGGCCGCCAGGCGCACCGCCCAAGAGCTGTTGCCGGCCAGGGCCGCAATCAGCTCGGCCAGGCCCGCCGATCCGTACTCCAGCAACTGGGGCAACGTAGCCAGGCGCACCGCTTCGTCGCTGTGGGCAAGGCGCCGCCGCGCCCCCTCGATGCCTCCCAACACCAAAGCCTGGGCCGGGGCGGTCGCCGTTTGACCCCCCAACACCAGATCCCAAAGTCGTGGCCGGGTGCCACCGGAGAGCTGGGAGTTGCCGATCATGGGCCCGGCTATACCCAACGTCCCACCACGACGCGGATGGTGCCATCCTCCAACACTTCTTCGGCCTCAATGGCATAGCCCTGTTCCCGGGCCGAGCGCAGCAAGCTTTTGTGGGCGTAGCGCTGCAAAATCGGCTCCAAGAAGGTCTGGGGATCGATACCTGCTCCCCACAGATCGGTCACCAGCTCGTAGTGATCCCCGTTGCGGCGAAAGCCGATGTCGAAGCCATTTTGCTGACGGATCACCAAGTCGGCGCGGGTGCGATTCCACAGGTAGCCGCGCAAGCTGGCATCCCGCTGCACGGCGTAGCCCAGTTCCTTTAGGGTCTCTTCCAAGAGCTCGGCGTCCTTGATTTGCACTTGCAGAGTGGTGAAGTGAGACATGGCGGTTACAATCCTTTGCGGGATGGAGACGGGATCCTCCACTATAAAGTGCCCTTGCGGTTGTGGAAAAAATGTGAAAAAGCATCACGTGGATCCCTAACTCCTCCCCTGGACAAAGGAGTCGCGGAAGTGTCTCAATCGGGTTTGCAATGAGCCTATCTGTGGGCGGATCCCTGCCGGCAAAATGGTTTAATGGGAGTTTAGCCCTTCACTTGACCCCTATGGCTGAGACCTTTCTTTACAACGCCTTGCGTGCCGCCCTCGACGAAGAAATGGCCCGCGATTCCAATGTATTCGTGCTGGGAGAGGATGTCGGCCATTACGGCGGCTCCTACAAAGTCACCAAAGACCTGTATCGCAAGTATGGGGAGATGCGCCTGCTGGATACCCCCATTTGCGAGAACAGCTTCACCGGCCTGGCCATCGGGGCAGCCATGACCGGCTTGCGCCCGGTGGTGGAAGGGATGAACATGGGTTTTTTGCTCCTGGCCTTCAACCAAATCGCCAACAACGCCGGCATGCTGCGCTACACTTCCGGCGGCAACTTTAAGATCCCACTGGTCATCCGCGGGCCGGGCGGGGTGGGCCGCCAGTTGGGAGCCGAGCACTCGCAGCGGCTGGAGGCTTACTTTCAAGCGGTGCCCGGCCTCAAGATCGTGGCCTGTTCAACCCCTTACAATGCCAAGGGTTTGCTCAAGTCGGCCATCCGCGACGACAACCCCGTTCTCTTTTTCGAGCATGTGCTCCTGTACAACTTAAAAGAAGATCTGCCGGAGGAAGAGTATCTTTTGCCTCTGGATAAAGCCGAAATTGTCCGATCCGGGTCGGACGTTACCCTGCTCACCTACTCGCGCATGCGCCACCACGTGCTCAAGGCTGTGGATACTTTGGTGTTACAGGAGATCGATCCCGAGGTGATCGATTTGATTTCCCTCAAACCTCTGGATATGGAGACCATTGCTGCTTCGGTGCGCAAAACCCACCGGGTGGTCATCGTTGAAGAAGACATGAAAACAGGCGGCATTGGGGCGGAGCTGACCGCCCGCATCATGGAAGAATTGTTTGACGAGCTGGACGCGCCGGTGGTGCGGTTGGCCTCCCAGGACATTCCCACCCCCTACAACGGCACGCTGGAGGCAGCCACGATCGTGCAGCCGGCAGATATTGTGGCGGCGGTGGAGCGGCTCCTCTACGCTGATTAGAGCCCCTGGCATCAGACGTCGAAATCCTACTCCCAGCTCCGCAATCACCTGCAAAGTTCTCAGGGCAACCTTGCTAAGATTTCCATGGCAGGGATCCCAGGCTATGCAAGGCGTACTGCTGATCCTCTACATGTTGTTTGTCAGTGGCCTGATTGCCGTGGTTGGGGATCGGGTCGGCTATCGGATTGGCAAAAAGCGCCTCACCTGGTTTAACCTGCGCCCCCGCCACACGGCCGTTTTGGTAGCCGTGATTACCGGGGTGAGCATCTCGGCGCTGACCTTGGGCACACTGCTGCTCCTCAACCGCTCCCTGTCGGAGGCCCTGTTCAGCTACACCAACCAAATTGCCCAGGCGGAGCAGGAGCTGCGGGCCCTCAACCGCCAAAAGGCCCTGCTGGAAGCCGAAAATGCCGCTCTCAGGGTTGAGCGAGACCGCCTCAAGCTGGATCTCGACCAGTTTCGCAGCCAGCAATCGGCAGCCCAGACCCGCCTGAGCGAAGTCCGGGATCAACTGACCTTGGCGCTGCAGGAGCGGCAAGAGGCAGAGGCCAAGCTGGCGGCAGCCAATGAGCAACTGGCCCAGGTGCAGCCCAGCCTGGCTCGAGCCCAGGCCGAGTTGGAGGCGGTGAAGGCAGAGGTGGAGTCGGCCCGGCAGGTCATTGCCACGCTGCAGTCGCAAAAACAAGCCCTGCAACTGGATCGGGATCAGTTAGAGCGCTCGTTGGATACGGCCCAGGCAGCTCTGGCCCAACTGGAGAGCCAAAAAAAACAGCTTGAGCAGGAGATCGAGCAGCTCAACCAGTTGGCGGTGCGGTTGCGGCGGGGAGAGTTGGCCATCCTGGCCGGAGAAGTCTTGGCGACGGGGGTTGTCGAGTCGCCGGAAGGGGCCAAACCGGAGGTGATCCGGCAACAGTTTGAGCGACTGTTGGCTCAGGCCGAGCGACGGGCCCTCGCCCTCGGATCCCAGCCCATGCCCCCTCTGGAAAACGCGATCTTGATCCGCCGCGAGGATGCCGATCAAGCCTTGGAAAAGCTACAAGAACCCGGTAGCTGGGCGGTGCGCATTCTCTCGCTCTCCAATCGGCTCAAGGGCGAGCCTGTGCCTGTGCTGGTACAGATCTACCCCAACCAGCGGATTTTCGCCAAGGGATCCGTGCTGGCCCAGGGGGTGATCCAGCCGGGTTTGAGCGAAAATCAAATCCAGCAGCAACTGCTGCGACTGCTGAACCAGGCCAATCAGCGCTCGCAAGAGGAGGGGCTCCTCTCCGATCCCATCACCGGCACCGTTGGGGAATTCTCGCAGGTGAAGTTTTTGGAAGTGGTGCAGCGCCTCCGTCAAAGCACCACCCCTATGGATGTAAAGCTGGTTGCCGACACAGACATTTACACGGCGGGGCCGTTGCGGGTGAGTTTTCTGATGGCCGACCAACCCAGCTCTTCTGGAGTTTCACAAGCGGGGCCCCCTGAGGGATGATGGACTCACTCCGTCCGGTAAGGCTGGAAGAGGGGCGGGTGCTGATCGGTTTTGACCCGGGGCGGGACAAATGTGGCCTTGCCGTTGTGCAAGTCCAGCCGGTGTGGCAGGTCTTGCATCGGGAAGTGGTCTTGGCAGGGGAGGCGCCGGCCAGGTTGCAGAGCCTCTGGCAGCAGTTTGGAGCGGAGCGGGTGATCCTGGGCAACCAGACGACGGCCCAGGCCTGGAAACACCAACTGGAATCACTCATCCCCCCGCCGCAGATCGTCCTGGTGGACGAGCGCCACAGCTCGGAAGAGGCCCGGCGGCGCTACTGGGATTTTTACCCGCCGCGAGGATGGGAGCGACTGTTGCCCAAGGGGATGCGGATGCCGGCCAAGGCGTACGATGATCTGGTGGCTCTGATTCTGGTGGAGCGCTATTGTCGTGAGACTGAGCCGACGTGAGCTGCTGCAGGGGATCCTGCTGGGGCTGATGGTGACAGGGTGTGGTGGGCACCTGCCTCTGATTGTGGCGCTCAAGCAAGGGATCCCCGCCAGCCTGGTGAACGAGTTTCGCCGCCGCACTCAGGCCCGCTTTCGGCTGCAACTGGTGGATGAGCGGGCCCAACTGCTGGCCTATCTGCGGCAGAGCGTCCAGCCGCCTGGTTCGGCCTGGCGGGTTCGGCGGCCGGTGGCAGCTCTAAGCCTGTTGGGGGCCGACGCTTTGGATCGGGCCGTGGCTGCCGGATGGCTGGATCCCTTGCCGCCTGAGCTTTTGGGGGAACGATGGTCCAATTTGGATCCCCGCTGGCAAGCCGCTGCGCGCCGGGAAGGACAGATCTGGGGTGTGCCTTGGCGCTGGGGGGTAACGGCCATCGCCTACCGCCGCGATCGGGTGGGCAAGCCGATTCGGGACTGGGAAGATCTGTGGCGGCCTGAGCTGACCGGCAAGATCACCCTGCCGGATCACCCGCGGGAGGTGATCGGGCTTGTCCTCAAAAAGATGGGCCGCTCCTACAACGATCCCCTCGACCCTGAGGATGTCGAACTCCGGCAAGAGCTGGGATCCCTGCACCGCCAGGTTTTGGCCTATACTTCCGCCGACTACCTGCCCATCTTGCGCCTGGCCGATAGCTGGGTGGCCGTGGGCTGGTCGCAGGATCTCTATGCCACCCAAGCCAACTACCCGGAGCTGGAAGTGGTGATCCCGGCGTCTGGCTCCGCCATCTGGTGGGATGTCTGGGTGCGACCTCACCTCAAAAACCCTGCCGACCCAGAATCAACCCAGACAGATGCCGGATCCCTGCTGGCCAACTGGATTGACTTTGTCTTGAATCCTGAGTTTGCCCCTCGCCTGGTGAATCTGAGCGGGATCGCTTCGGTTGTGCCGCTGGATTTGGCGCAACTGGCCCCCCGCCTGCAACGCCGAGCCGACTTTCAAATCTCCACTTGGCAACGCGCAGAGATCTGGCGCCCCTTGAGCTCAGCCGAGGCCGAGTCCTATCTCAATCTCTGGGATCAAATGCGACGGGGCCTTCTGTAGAGCCACGGCCCGTGGCAGGCTTTGGCATCTATCGGGTGGACAGTTGAGAAGTCTTGTGCCGGCCCGCAATACTTTGTCAAGGTTTGCAACGCTGCTGAGGAGCTGTGGTAGGATGCCTGCTGTCTGATGAGCCAGTCGCATTTGCATCGAGGAGAGCGCCTTGAGCCTGAGAGTTGCTGTTGTGGGAGGTGGCCCAGCCGGAGCCTCTGCCGCCGAAGTTTTGGCCCAAGCCGGAATTGAAACCTTTTTGTTGGAGCGGAAGCTGGACAACGCCAAGCCCTGCGGGGGGGCCATTCCCCTCTGTATGGTCTCCGAATTCAACCTCCCTGAGGAGATCATTGACCGCAAAGTGCGCAAGATGAAGATGATCTCCCCTTCCAACTATGAGGTGGATATCGTCCTCGACAACGAAAACGAATACATCGGCATGTGCCGCCGCGAGATCTTGGATGCCTTCTTGCGCAACCGTGCCCATCAAAAAGGGGCGGAGCTGATCAACGGCAAAGTGATGCATCTGGAAATTCCCCAAAATAACCGGGATCCCTACATCCTCCACTACAACGATTTCTCCGACGGCTCGAGGCAAGGGAGACCGCGTTCTTTGGCGGTGGATGTGGTGATCGGGGCGGATGGGTTCCACTCCAAGGTGGCGGAAGCCATTGGTGCTGGCGACTACAACTATGCCCTGGCCTTTCAGGAGCGGATTCGGCTCCCGGACGACAAAATGGCCTACTACGAAGAGCGGGCAGAGATGTACGTGGGGGACGATGTTTCTCCAGACTTCTATGCCTGGGTCTTCCCCAAGTCCAACCATGTAGCCGTAGGCACCGGCACCATGAAGGCCAACCAGGCCAACATCCAAAAGTTGCAAGCTGGGATCCGTGCCCGCGCTGCCGAGCGGATTCGGGGGGGGCAGGTGATTAAGGTAGAGGCCCATCCGATCCCGGAGCATCCGCGTCCGCGCCGCGTGGTGGGCCGTGCGGCTTTGGTGGGAGATGCGGCAGGCTATGTAACCAAATCCAGCGGCGAAGGGATCTATTTTGCCGCCAAGTCGGGCCGCATGTGTGCCGAGACCATCGTCGAGACCTCCAACGGCGGGAAGCGCGTCCCCAGCGAGGAGGAGCTCAAGCTGTATCTCAAGCGCTGGGATCGCCAATACGGCCTGACCTACAAGGTTTTGGATATTCTACAACGGGTGTTCTACCGTTCCAACGCCACTCGCGAAGCCTTTGTGGAGATGTGCGCCGACCGGGATGTGCAGCGGCTAACCTTTGACAGCTACCTCTACAAGACGGTGGTGCCCATGAACCCTTGGGTGCAGTTCAAGATCACGGTCAAAACCCTGGGCAGCCTGATCCGCGGCAACGCTTTAGCTCCCTGAGGATCCCTACTGCCACTGGAAGGTGACGGTAACGCGATCCCAATTGGCTTCCGTTTTCAGCACACTGGCAGAGGCCCGTTGTCCGGCGGGCACATCGCTGGGCTCAAACGCGGCCACCCGCGTATCGATGACTGCTTCTCCCTGATAGAAGGTGAAACGAGCGCGGGCGTTGAGAACGGTGCGGGTGCTGCGGTTGATCGCCTCCACGCTCAGGCGGCTGCCGGCCCCTACCCGTTCTTCTCGAATGGATCCCACGATCACGAAATCTCCCGGGTTGGGCGCAGATGTGGCGGCGGTCGGCGTTGGGCTGGCCATCGGTGGGGCCGTCTCGTTTTGCTTGAGGAGCTCCAAAACGCGGGCCAACTCTTGCTGGAAAAAAACAAAGGCTTCCCGCGATTGGTTGGCTACCTGGGCCAAAATCAGCCGATCCGACTCCTCTACCGGAATTTCCAGCAGGGGGGCCGGCCCTTTGAGGGTGACTCGAATGCTGGCGACCTCTTGGTTGATGAACTTATCCAGGTAGGGAAAGATGTTGAGAATGCAGTCTTGAAAGGATCCCATCGGCATAATGCGATTGTTCGTCAGCACCAAGTCGGCCCGCTCACAGCTAGCCCGATCCTCCATATCGATCTCCAGGGGCACGCGGAAGGATCCCAGGCTGGTGTTGGTGATGGTGACGCCAATGCCGTACACCTCCTGTCGCCAGCCGTGGATGATCTCCAGGCTGGGACTGGTCACTTCCTCGGTGAAGTACTCTCCCGCCCAGACAGGGGATCCCCCCAGAGATAGGGTCAATAGCAACACAGGGAAATAGCAGGTCAGTCTCCGGTTCACCTCAACCTTCCTCCACGCACAGCTTGTGAATTCTGGGGCAAGGCATCGATTTGCTTCCCTGAGATGGAAATAGCCTAGCCTCAGAGCTACCGCCCAACCAAGAGACGCACCTTTTGCACTGGACACCCTCTCCGCCCCGACCTCTTGCACCAGCAGCCAATGGTCATCTCCGCAGGTATCCGAAATATCCATTTTTACCTCAAAGCACCCCCTCAGCGGGTCTGGAGAGGCCATTCTTTGCAGGGATCCCCAAAGACGCCACCTACTCCGTACACTGGGATCCTGGGGGGGCATGATGACCGGACAACGACTCAGCCTGTGGACGAAGCTGGCCTATGGGGTGGGGGATCTGGGCACGGGCATGACGGCCAATATCCTCATCTTTTTCCTGCTGCCCTTTCTCACCAATACCGTCGGCATGGCGGCGGGCCTGGCTGGCAGCATCTACGCCATCACCCGCTTTTGGGATGCCCTCAACGATCCCCTCATCGGCATCCTCAGCGACCGCACCCGCAGCCGTTGGGGTCGTCGCCGCCCCTGGCTGCTGTTTTCGGCTCTTCCCTTTGCCCTGACCTTTGCGGCGCAGTGGTGCATCCCTTTTCCCGGTCGAACTGGGCTTTTGTTTGCCTATTACCTGGCGGTGTCGCTGCTGTTTAACACCTTCTACTCTGCCGCCAACATTCCCTATGCCTCTCTGACGGCGGAGCTGACCCAAGACTACGACGAGCGCACCCAGCTCAACCAGTTCCGCTTTGCCTTCTCGGTGGGGGGCAGCATGGTTGCGGTAGTCACCTTTCCGCTTTTGGTTAACCTGCTGCCGGATCGGGCTGCCGGCCATCTGCTGGCGGGAGCTTGTTTTGGGGGGCTCTCGGCTCTGCCCCTGCTGCTCTGCTTTTGGGGGGTGCGAGAACGGTATCAATCCTGGCGGGATCCGCTGCCCCTACTACAGCAACTGCGGGTGGCCTTCAGCAACCGCCCCTATCTATTTGTCAGCGGCATCTACCTGTGTTCTTGGCTGGCGTTTCAGTTTACGGCCACGATCATCCCCTATTTCATTGTTTTCTGGATGCAGCTGCCGGAGGTGTGGATCTCGCTGGTGGTGTTGGCGGTTCAGAGCGTTGCGGTGCTGACCCTGTTTGCCTGGACGCGACTGAGCGCCCACCTGGGCAAGCGCGCCATGTACCTGATCGGGGCGGGGTTTTGGCTGATCTCGCAAGCCGGCCTGTTTTTCCTACAGCCCGGCCAGGAGCGGCTCATGATTGCCCTGGCGCTGTTGGCGGGGGTGGGGGTTTCGGCCACGGCCTATCTCGGCCCCTGGTCGATGTTGCCGGATGTCATCGACCTGGATGAGCTGCAAACTGGGGAGCGGCGGGAAGGGATCTTCTACGCCTTGATGGTGTTCCTGCAAAAGGTAGGCCTAGGACTGGGGCTGTTTTTCCTAGGGCAAGTTCTGGAGTGGTCTGGCTTTATCCCTTCGGTGGCCGGGGGGCCGCCGCCCACCCAGCCGGAATCGGCCCTGTTGGCCATCCGCCTTGCCATTGGCCCCTTGCCGGCGGTGGTTTTAATCGGCGGCATCCTGCTGGTGTGGCTCTACCCCATCACCCGGCAGCGCCACCGGCAGATCCTGCAGGAACTAGAAGCAAGACGGGCGGGATCCGCCTAGACAAGAGCCGCTTCCCCTCTTTAGTTGAGGATGATGCGCAGGCCGCTGCCGGAAGGCTGCACCGGCTCGGAGTTGGGCAGAATCCGCAGGCCGCTGCCGCTGGGCCGGATCCCGGTGTTGTCGGTATTGACGAAGAAGGTGTTGGAGCGGCCATCCCGCTCGTAGACCACCACGTCGTTGGAATTGAACTGGGAGCGGCAGATGATGGGGGAGTTGTCGGCAGCAGTGGCGGCGCTGCAGCGGTAGCCAGGGGCAGAGACCACTTGGCCCTCGGCATCGATGGAAAAAGGAACTCCCCCGGGCGGGAACGGAGCCAAGAGCGGCTGGCCGGGGTTGAGGATAACCGAGCCACCGGTGCTGGGTTCGACAACGATCCCGCGGCCATCAATGACGATCCGCTGAGCTTGTACAGGAGCGACAGCCCCCAAGAGCAAAGCCAGGCTTAGCCCCAGTGGGCGGGGAAAAAACAGTTTCATCGGACATCTCCTTTGGCCCAGGGCCATTCCACTCTTTGGGATCCATCGGCTACCTTGGAGGGATCCCTAACTTGATCTTGGCCCAGGTAGGGAGGATAACCCAGGGCGGAAGTCGTCACCTCGCTTGCCAGGATGGGCACTTGGCCTTCGGCTCGACTACCACAGCCCGGAACGCCCCAGCGCCAGACCCACCACCAACATCCCCAACACCAGAAAAGGCTGAGCGCTGGCCTGGTATTTCACGTCGTTGTTGAGGGGATCCCGCAGCAGGTACATGTCTTGGAAGGTGATCTGGGGGAGAATGAGCAGCACCAAAATTGCGGCGTAGAGTTTTAGGCCGGCTCCCAGCAAAAACGAGGCCATGCCGAACTGAAATAGATCAATCATCAGCGCCGCGATCCAGGCCGCCCCCACAGCGCCAAACATCACCGGCAAAGAGGCGAGTCCAAATTGTCTATCTCCCTCGATGCTTTTGAAATCGTTGACCACGGCAATCCCCAAGCCGGCCAAGCTGTAGATTAGAGTTAGGATGCAGACTGTCCAGTTGAGCTGGCCAAACAGGGCGTGGCCTGTCCACCAGGGCAAAGCAATGTAGCTGGCGCCCAGGGCGTAGTTGCCCAGCCAGCCATTGCGCTTCAGTTTCAGGGGCGGCGCCGAGTAGATGTAGGCAATTAGGGCTCCCGCCAGGGCAATGCAGGTGATCACCGGGAAGTCGTGGCCGGTGTACCAGTCCAGGGCATAGGCCAACCCCAGCCCCAAGATCAGCAGCACCCAGATCTGGATAACCACCCGCTGCAGGGAGATGGCCCCGGAAGGGATGGGGCGGTAAGGCTCGTTGATGGCGTCGATGTCGCGGTCGTAGTACTCGTTCAGGGTCTGGGTGTAGCCGGTCATCAGGGGGCCGGCCAGGATCATGCCCACCAGGATGAGGGCCACGTTCTCCCAAGTCCAGGTGAAATGGCCAGAAGAGGCCGCCCCCGGAATCAGGCCCCACACCAGCGGGATCCAGGTGACGGGCTTCATCAGTTGCAGGTGGACTTGCCAAACGGAGCGAGACTCCACCTCTGCCCCTTTCATGCCCAAAAGTTGACGGACACGCCGGCTGGCGGATCCTTGGTCGGTTTCAGGAGCCGGCGCGGTTTCTGCGCTGGGATCGGCAGCAGGGGCCATTGCGTCTGCCGCTGGCGCCAAAGATGGCTCTTGAGAGGTGCTTTCGCTCATAGTGGGGTGCGCAATCAAACTTCAACAACGGGGATACCCACCCCCATTCTGAGGCATCTTCCCTCGTTCCTCAAAACTTTCCTCTAGACAATCTGCGCTGCCACGAATAGGGATTGGTGCTGGGCCGGGATCCGCTCTTTCTCGGCTGCCGGGATCACCAAGGGGGGCTGCCGGGTGTAGTTGACGGGATCCCGGAACCAAGGTCGGCTGTAGGTGTTGTAAAGGAGGGGCCGGGGAGCGGTAGAACGATTGGCCCGGCCTAGGTGGATCAAGCGGTAATCGAACAGCAGGCAGGATCCCTTGGCCAGCGGCGGATCGACAAAGGGCATCTGCCGGGCCAGCTCGGTGTAGTGGGCCTCGAAAACGGCATGGCTGCCGGGCCAGAGACGGGTTATGCCGTTCTCTTCGTTGACATCCACCAGCGGAATGAGAAGATTGAGGGCATAGCAGGGGATGATGGCATCCAGAATTGCGTCGCCGAAGAGGTGGGAGAGATCCCGGTGAACCTGTTGGTCGGCGGATCCCGGCAGAGAAACTACCACCCCCAGACCGCTCAGGATCAGGCTTGATCCCAAGATTCGCTGCAAAATAGGCAGGACTAAGGGGTGGGCATAGAGCAGGGGATCGTTGAAGGGCCCCTCCAGGCGCACCGTCACCATCACTCGTCGATTGCCCACCAACAGGGCGTCGGTGTGGTTCTCGTGGGTGCAGTAGCGGCTGTAGGTGGCCAGAAAGCTGCTGTGCAGCTTGTCGATGAGCGCCGTGGGGAAGATCTCCGGCAGCACCAGGTAGCCCTCGGTGGAAAACAGGTGAAACGCCTGCTCTACGGTCTCCGGATCCGGCTGCTGTCCTGTATGGCTAAAGCGCACCTCGGCTAACACGAACCTTTACCCCTTTTGCAGACTGGCCACTGCCATCAGCATGCCCCGCGCCTTGTTCAAACATTCTTGATATTCCCGCTCTGGATCCGAGTCGGCCACGATGCCCGCCCCGGCTTGGACGCTCACCTGGCCCCGTTGAACCAGCAGGGTGCGGATGGTGATGGCGGTGTTCAGTTGGCCGGAGAAGTCATAGTAGCCGTAGGCACCGGCGTAGGGGCCGCGGCGGCACCCTTCCAGCTCGTGGATAATCTGCATGGCGCGAATTTTGGGGGCGCCGGTAACGGTGCCGGCAGGAAAGGTGGCCCGCAGCAGATCCCAGGCGCTGTAGCGGGGATCCAACTGCCCTACCACGTTGCTGACGATGTGCATCACGTGGCTGTAGCGCTCAATCTGCATCAGGTCGTCCACCTGCACGGATCCCAGGCGGCAGACCCTTCCCAGGTCGTTGCGGGCCAAGTCCACCAGCATGACGTGCTCCGCCCGCTCCTTGGGATCCGCCAAGAGCTCTTGCTCCAACTGGCGGTCTTCGGCGGGGGTAGTGCCGCGGGGGCGGGTGCCGGCGATGGGACGCACGGTGGCGATGCGCTCTTCCCCCACCCGGCTGAGCTTGACCATCACCTCTGGGCTGGAGCCAATCAGGCACAGATCCCCAAACTGCAAAAATGCCATGTAGGGGGAGGGGTTAATCAGCCGCAGGGAGCGGTAGAGGCGAAAGGGATCCCCGTCAAAGCGGCTGGTCAAGCGCTGCGAGAGCACCACCTGAAAGATCTCGCCGGCGCGGATGTAGGCTTTGGCCTGCTCCACCGCCTGGCAGTAGGCGGCGCGGCTGAGGGTGCTGGGGGGAATGGCATCGGGCAGGTGGGGCTTCCAGTCGAGGCTGAGGTGGGATAGCGACAGGGGAGCGCTGAGCTGTTGCAGCAGCGTTTCCACCCGCTGGCAAGCTTGGGCGTAGGCCTGCTCCGCCGGCTGCTGGCGCGTGTCGGCAAAGGCCACCACCCAGATCTTGCGCTTCACCTGGTCGAAGATCAGGATGCTGTCCACCTGCATTAGGATGGCGTCGGGCGGATCCCCTGGCTGCGGGGGATGGATGGGTACCTTGGGCTCAATCCAGCGAATCAGCTCATAGCCCCAGTAGCCGAACAGCCCGCCAATGCTGCTGGGCAACTCCGGCAGGTGCACCGGCTCGTAGGGCTGCAGGCAGCGGGCCAAAATGGCAAAGGGATCCCCGTGGTGCTGCTCTCGATGCCCGTCGCGGTGGATTTGCAAGGCCTGATCCCCGCGCACCTCTAGCACCCACAGGGGATCGCAGCCGAGGAAGCTGTAGCGGGCCACCTGCTCCCCTCCCTCCACCGATTCCAACAAAAAGTTGTAGGGCCGCCCGGCGCAGACCCGGTACCAGGCAGAGACAGGCGTTTCCAAGTCCGCCACCCATTCCTGGTACACCGGGATGAAATTGCCCTGTTGGCTGAGGGCGAGAAACTCCTTCAGGGAAGGGGAGATCATGGCCTGCACTTCCTGAGGTTTGCCTCTCGACTTTACCCTAAGGCGGGCAACCATTAAGCTGAGGGGGGCTTTTCTCTCGGGAACCTTGGCCATGCACACCCCATCGCAGATCCTTCGCGAGCGCCTGCGCTTCCACGGCCACAAGTACACTTTTGTCAGCCAGCGCTTGCGCTTTCCCAACGGCACAGAGGCGGAGCGGGAGTACCTCATCCACCCCGGCGGCGTTGTGGCCGTGCCGGTGACTGCCGAAGGCAAGTTTGTCTGCATTCGCCAGTATCGCTTTGCCGTCGCCGCCTACCTTTACGAATTTCCTGCCGGCACCGTCGAGCCGGGAGAACATCCGGATGAAACCATTCGCCGCGAGCTGGAAGAAGAAACCGGCCTGCGCGCCCACCGCTGGGATCCCCTCGGCCAATTTTATCTGTGCCCCGGCTATTCCAGCGAGATCATGTACGCCTACCTGGCGCGGGATCTGGAAGTGCTGGATGCTCCACCGGCCAAGGACGAGGATGAAGACATCGCCGTCGTGGAGTTTTCGCCTGCTGAACTAACGGAAATGGCCCGTTTTGGCCTGGACTTTGATAGCAAATCTATCGCCTGCTTTTGGCGGGCCCAATTGTTTTTGGCGGCAGAAAAGGGGGCTACTCCAAGTGGCAACCAGACATGAGTGGCAAACTCTGGCCATTGCAATTGCCGGTGAACCTTTGCCTTGCCTAGCTTCCCTCCCTCAGAGCGAGAGTTAGGGATCGATCCAGCGAGCCGTTCCATTTGATAATGACTACGACTTTTTTGTACAGCTTTTTCTAGCGTTATCTACGGCAGCCAGTATAGATCAATCTCTTGCGTCAGTCGCCCCTGACCATCAAGGTGGGCGCGACGTTGAATTGAACATCAGAGGGATCCCTTATCCCGGCTATTTTGTTAACTGGAGAAGCCTTGGAGTCTCCTAGAATTTTAGGGTCGAGGGGTGAGGAAATATGCGGAAGCTGTTGTATTCCTATGGTCGCATAGCCTGGGGAGTGGCCTTGGTTGTCACCCTACCAACTGCCGTTGGCTCTGCCCATTCCCAGCCTATGCTTCCGCTTTTGCCGGCTGTTTCTGAGGGGGGCAGCGCGCGCGAAGGAGTTGTTGCCCTATTTCGTCAATCCATCTGGTGGGACTTCATCCGTGGCAATCGTGGCGAAAACCTGCGCCTGTTTGCGGCCAGCCTCACCGCTTCCGATCGTCAGGATGTAGTGGCCGTGTTTGAAATCCAGCGGCAGCCGACAGTGGAGCCGGTGGTGCGGGTTCTCAGCTTTGGACATCAGGGAGGATACGATTTTCGCCTGCTCCACACGGCTGAGCCGATCCCAGGGCGGTTGGTGGAAGCTCACCTGCGCACCGACATCACCCCCAGCACCCAGCCCAAGTTGGTGCTGCTCACCGAGCGAGGGGGCATCAGCCTGCTGCGGTCTGTCTTGGTCTTGGAACACCGGCTAGAGGGGTTTGTGCCGTTGCTAAGCGTAACAGACTTAAGCAATGCTAGCCTGCGGGTCAGCCCCCAAGGGATCCTGGTCATCTCCAGCGTGCCGGGATCCAACCGCGACTCGCGCGCCACCCTCTACCAGTGGGAAGGAGATGGCTTTGTCCGCCGCGATCTGTAGCATCCCAAGTTTTCCGATTGGCGACAAGGCATAGGTCGCTGGGATTCGTTCCCAATTGCTGCGAAGCAGTCCCCTGCAACTCCCCTCTCCCACTGGGAGAGGGGTCGGGGGTGAGGGGAGATCCCACTGGGAGAGGGGTCGGGGGTGAGGGAAACGTCTCCAGCCTATTGAGGATGACTGGAGAATTGTTGAGCCTGCCAGCAGGCGCCTAGGCTGGGCGCTTGGCCCACCTGCCAAAGCCACAGGCTCTCTGCTCCCAGGGGATGCAGGCTCCAGGGATCCAGGCCAGACCCAAACCACCCGTAGGGATCGACAGGAGCGGGCTGGCCGGAGTTGGTTTGATCAAGGCGGCGCACCTCAAAATGGAGATGGGGCCCGCTGGCGCAGCCGCTGTCGCCCGACAGGCCGATTACGTCCCCTGCCGCCACTCTCTGTCCCTCCTGCACCCGGATTTGGCTGAGGTGGGCGTAGAGGGTTTCCAAGCCGCCTGGCTCGTGCAGAATGCGCACCCGCAACCCCCTGACCGGGCGGCCCAAGCCAGGACACAAAAACTGCGGCTCTTGACGCGCCAAGGTGACCCGTCCTGAAGCGGCGGCCAAGATCGGCGTACCCACCGGCATGGCCCAGTCGTAGCCGGCGTGGCCATCGCTTTTGCCGCAGGGGTGCAGCGGGCCAGGGAGCCAAACTTGGCCTTGCCCACTGACAAACCGTCCGTTGCCATCTTCCTCCCCCAGGGGCATATCGTGGTCGAAAAGGTTGGTGACGGGAAATTCGCCGACAAAGGGCTTGTGCAAGAACGGCCACTGGGGCAGCGGCGCATCCCCATCGGCAGAGCGATGGCTCTCCAGCGCCAGCCGATAGTTTTCCAGCTCCTGACGCTGAGCCGGATCCTGCGACTGCCGATACAAGAGATCCACCAGGCGCAGGGCCTGAGACCAGTCCCGGCGCTCCACAGCCCGGGCCAACTGGGCGTACACCCCCACCAGGGATCCCTGCCACCGAGGTAGGGGCAGGCCCTGGGCAAAGACAGAGGGGATGTTTACGAATTGATACAATAGACAGCAAAATATCAGCAGTGTCACCGTTAGCAGCAGTGACACCTCTGTCCAGGGAGCCATCCCAAGTAGGCCGGCCCGCAAGCAAGCGGGTTCGTTCTTGGAGTTGGGCTTTCTTCCCAGGCCACCCGCTTTTCTCCTCAGCCGTTGTAGGAGCGGTAGAGAGGCAGAGCGGCTTTGCTTAACCACTCTCCTGGAGTTTCTCATGCGTTGGTTCTCGTCCTCTGGTGTTCTCGTCAGTCCGTCTTTGCAGCTTTCTGTTTGGCGAAGTGTTCTGCCTCTGTCCGGCTCAATTTGGCGGCGGCTGGAAGCTTTGGCGCTGGGTTTGCACATTCTGTCTTTGCTCTTCGGGTTGGCAGGGTTGCTTTGGGTTGTACCCCATCCTGAGTGGGTGGCCAGTTTGCCCCCCGTTGGCATTCAAGCCTTCTCCTGGAGCATGGGCAATGGCGGCGTTGCCTACATGGTGTTCGGGGCGCTGGCGGCGGCTTTGATGGGATCCCGACTGTTGGGAGTGCGGCGCCTGTTGATGTTTTTGATCCCGGCGGTGGGCATCTCCCTGGCCAGCGAGCTGTTGGGCACCAGTACAGGGATCCCCTTTGGCGACTACGGCTACCTCAGTGGGCTGGGCTACAAGATTGCCGGGCTGGTTCCCTTCACGATCCCTTTGTCTTGGTTTTACGTGGGGCTGTCCTCTTACCTGTTGGCGCGGGTGGCGCTGCAAGCGGGTCGCCACTGGCTGATCCACTGCGAGGCCATCCTGTTGGGGGCGCTG
Organism: Synechococcus sp. H55.10; assembly: GCF_047502715.1. Lineage (NCBI taxonomy): Bacteria > Bacillati > Cyanobacteriota > Cyanophyceae > Synechococcales > Synechococcaceae > Synechococcus > Synechococcus sp. H55.10. The sequence goes on along the minus strand of NZ_JANSJJ010000037.1, from coordinate 10,967 downwards.
CTGCTCACCGCTTGGGACTTCGTGCTGGATCCGGCCATGACCCGCGGCTTGATCCCCTTTTGGACGTGGTTTCAGCCGGGGCCTTTTTTCGGCATGCCGTTGCAAAACTTCGGCGGTTGGATGCTGACCGGGGCCGCCTTTATGACCGTAGCCAACCTCCTCTGGGGGAAAGCTCAGCCTGTGTTGAACCGCCGCCAGTTGTTGGGGCCGCTGGTGCTTTATGTAGCCAATTTTGCTTTTGCCCTGCTGATGAGCCTGGGATCCGGCATCTTCGCGCCGGCGGGGCTGGGCCTGTTGTTGGGGTTGGGGCCGGCTTTGGGGTTGTGGTGGAGCGCTCCGCCTGCACCCTCCCATCCCGAAGCGGTTGAAGGAGAGGCAGCTCGAACCTGGCAGGCGCTGGAGGATCCTGGCTGGGCGGGGGTGAAATAGCTGCCTGGCGTAGTTATGAGGGAGCAACAGTGCCCTGTAGCCCTTTCGGTGCTCACCCCTCTTGCTGGCCCATATCTGCCTGGACGAATGGGGGGATCCTTCGGGGCCACCCAAAATGGAGCCCAAGTCGCGGCAGCGGTGGGGTAGTTTGTTAACTTAACTGCTGCCGCCGTGGCCAGACTTTTTTTCTGGATGAGGCGAAGTGGAAGCCGGTTCCGTTTCCTTTGATTTGTCCTGTAGCAAGCCGATCAGCAAGCAGGCCACCCCAAGGTTGATGGCCACATCCGCCACGTTAAACACCGGAAAGCGGATCCAAACCAGATTAAAAAAATCCACCACGTAGCCGTTGAGAAAGCGGTCGATGCCGTTCCCTACCGCTCCTGCCCAGACCAGACCGTAGCCCGCCTGTTCCCAACGGCCCAGGCTGCCGCCGCGAATCGCCAGCAGCGCCAGCGCCACCGCTACCCCCAACGAGACCCACTTGAGGAACTCTGCCGAATCGGCAAACAAGCTCCAGGCGGCGCCGGTATTCTCCACATAGGTAAGGTGAAACACCCCCGGCCACAGCTCGATTTCCGGCCCCGGCAGCAGCCGCTCCACCGCCCAGCGCTTGGTCGCCTGATCCAGGATCACGCCCAGGATCCCGGCCAGCCAAAAGCCCGTGTTTTTCATGCCCTTTTGCTTCACCACGTCCACTGGCAATAGCGCTCAGAGGAGCACTTTTCCCATCCTGACATTCTCTCTCCCGCCTGTGGTGTGGGTGACAAACCGCAGGGGCAAGGCTTGGGGGTTCATCTGGCTGGAGAGCTTAATCAAGAAAAACGCCCGGCTGGCTGAGCCGGACGGGGATCCCACAGTCCAGATAAAGAGAGCCAGAGCGGCTACCGACCCTGTTGCTCCAGGGATCGGCGCAACTCACTGGCCATCTGCAGAAACTCTTGCGGATTGCCCGCCTTGCCGTAGGAGGAGCGATCTTCAACCTTTTTGCCACTGCCTTGGCGGGTGCGGGTGTTGAGCAAAGAGCTGGCCATTTCCATGAACTTGGCAGGGTTTCCTTCGCTGCTGCCCCGCATCACAGAGGTTCGTCCGGCACGAGTCACTGCCATAGCTACCTTGATTCTCAGAAACGAAATGCTTGTTCATATCTTCCCACAAGGGATCCCAAACCCGCCAGGCCCAGCGCTCTATTAAGCTAGGAGAATTGTTGGAGATAGCCGTGAATTCTCAGGCTTTGCATCACCAATTCGATACATTCAGAGATGCTTTGCTCGGCGGTTTTGCACACCACCTCTGGACATTCCGGCGGCTCGTAGGGATCGTCGATGCCGGTAAAATGCTGGATGAGACCTGCCCGCGCTTTGCGATAGAGGCCCTTGACATCCCGACGTTCGCATACCTCTAGCGGGGCATCCACAAAGACTTCGATGAAGTTGCCGATCTGCCGCCGCACCTCCTGCCGGGTGGCCCGATAAGGGGAAATGGCCGACACCAGCACGATCACCCCGTGGCGGGTCAGCATCTCTGCCACAAAGCCGATGCGGCGAACGTTCTCATCCCGATCTTCTTTGCTGAAGCCGAGCCCTTTGGTCAGGTGTTGCCGCACCAGGTCTGCATCGAGCACTTCCACCGCCAGCCCCAGAGCCTGCAACTGCTGGGCCACACCGCAGCTCAGGGTGGTTTTGCCCGCGCCGCTGAGCCCCGTAAACCAGACTGTTACCCCCCGCCGCCCCATGGGTGTGGATCCCGTCTCCTTAGAGCTTCGTCAGAATAGCATCCTCAGAGCAGAGTGATACACTCGAATCACTGTCCATTCTCTCTCTGTCTTGCCGCCGGCCATGTCACCGCTGAGCTCTTCTCTCGTCGATACCCCCTCGCAATCCGCGACCACTGCCGAGCTGTTCGAGCAGCATGTGATGTCCACCTACGCTCGCTATCCTCTGACCTTGGTGCGGGGGGAAGGCTGCCGGGTTTGGGATGAAGAGGGGCGGGAGTACCTGGATTTTGTGGCCGGCATTGCCACCTGCACGTTGGGCCATGCCCACCCCGCTTGGATCCAGGCGCTGACGCAGCAGGCGCAACAGTTGCACCATGTTTCCAACCTCTACTACAACCAGCCGCAGGCGCAACTGGCCCAATGGCTGACCCAGCACTCCTGTGCCGATAAGGTGTTTTTTTGCAACTCGGGGGCAGAGGCCAATGAAGGCGCCATCAAGCTGGCCCGCAAGTACGCCCATACGGTGCGCGGGATCCAGGATCCGGTGATCCTCACCGCCCAGGCCAGCTTTCATGGACGCACCCTGGCCACCATTACCGCCACCGGCCAGCCGAAATACCAAAAAGACTTTGCCCCTCTGGTGCCCGGCTTCGATTACGTTCCCTACAACGATCTCGAGGGTACGGCGGTGGTGTTGGAGCGCTGGGGCGAGCGGGTGTGTGCCGTGCTGCTGGAGCCGCTGCAGGGGGAGGGAGGGGTTGTGCCCGGGGATCCTGCCTACTTTCAGTGGCTGCGCCGGGTCTGCAGCGAGCGGGGCATCCTGCTGATGTTGGATGAGGTGCAGGTGGGCATGGGGCGCAGCGGCAGGCTCTGGGGCTACTGCAACTTGGGAGTGGAGCCGGATGTGTTCACCTTGGCCAAGGGTCTCGCCGGTGGGATCCCGATTGGCGCCCTCTTGGCCAAAGAGTTTTGCGCCGTGTTTCAGCCGGGGGATCACGCCAGCACCTTTGGCGGCAATCCCTTGGCCTGTGCAGTGGGCCTGGCGGTTTGCCACACCCTGATGGCCGAAAGCCTGGTTTGGAATGCCCAGCAGGCAGGAGCCTATCTGCGCCAGGGGCTGTCTCGCCTGGCAAGGCAGTTTCCGCAGCTTGTTCAAGAGGTGCGCGGCTGGGGCCTGATCCAGGGTTTGGTGGTGCGCATCCCGGCGGCTGAGGTGGTCAGGGCGGCCCTGGAGCAGGGGCTACTGCTGGTGCCGGCGGGATCCCAGGTGGTGCGCTTTGTGCCCCCCTTGATCGTCACGCCAAAGGAGATTGACGAGGCGCTGGCGCGGCTGGAATCGGCTCTGCAGAGCTTAGCCGTTGGCGATAGCGGGACGGAGTCCTAGCCCTGGCAGACCTGCTGCAAAAAGGCTTGCAGCCGCTGGCGGGCCTCATGGGGCAAGGGATCCCTGGCCTGCTCTAGCAGGGGCAGTACCTCCTCGGCGTAGGCCGGGACAAAGCCGGCAGCCGGCCAGAGCAAATCCGAGGTGGATCGCAGGTTCCAAACTTGGGATCCCTCCCTCAGCAGCAGGGGTCGCACCCAGAGCAGGGCTGGGGATCCCGCCTCAAGATTGTGGAGAGAAACCTGAATCAGCTCCACGTAGAGGGTGGCCTGCGACCCCGGCAGGGCTAGGATGGGGCGGGGTGAGGTGAGGACACTCCCTACTTCCGTCCTCCCAGCAGGCAGAGGATGTCCCCTGATGGGGAGATCCCCACCAGAGCCACATTGAGCAGGCAGACAGGGCCACAGGGTCATGGAACGGCTGGCTTCCGCTTAGGAACGAACGATCGAGACAAACTACACCTGATCTTAAGAGACGCCTTCTCAGGTTCTGCGAGGGGATCCCGTCGGAAGCAGAGATTGCCCAAGGTGCTAGTCTTGCAGGCAAGGCTCCTCGAAATTCCTTGCAACCGGATCCCGCCATGATGCACACCTTTATCCCACCCCACCGCTTTTTCCCCTACCTGACCTGGACGGAGATCCAGGCCATGCCCGACAAAGAGAATGTGGTGATCATCCAGCCCGTAGCCTCGATCGAGCAACACGGGCCCCACCTGCCCCTGGTGGTGGATGCCTGCATCGGCACCGCAATCATCGGGCGGGCCATGGAAAAACTAGAGCCGGGGATCCCGGCCTATGTCCTGCCCACCCAGTGCTACGGCAAAGCCAACGAGCACTGGCATTTTCCGGGCACCATCACCCTCTCGGCGCAAACCCTGATGGCGGTGCTGACCGAAGTGGCCGAAAGCATTTACTGGGCCGGGTTTCGCAAGCTGGTGTTCCTCAACTCCCACGGCGGCCAGCCCGAAGTGCTGCAGATTGTGGCCCGCGACCTGCACCAGAAGCACGAAGACTTCCTCCTTTTCCCCATCTCCGTCTGGCGCGTTCCCCACCAAGGCCAGGAGCTGATGACCCCGAAAGAACGGGAACTGGGCATCCATGCCGGCGACGGCGAGACCAGCATGCTGATGTACCTGTTGCCCGAGACAGTACGAACTGACCGCTTGGTCTGCGAGTACCCTCAGGATCTGCCGGAAGACAGCCTGATTAGCCTGGAAGGGCGGATCTCTTTTGCCTGGACAACTCGCGACCTCAGCCAGAGCGGCGTCCTGGGGGATGCCACCGCCGCCACGCCGGAAAAAGGCAAACTTTTGGTGGAGTCCATGGCCGATGGCTGGGTGCGGCTGATCCGGGATCTGTACAAGTTCCAGCAGCCCCAGGCTTGGCGCAAAGACCCGCTGCCAAGGTAGGGATCCCGGCAGATGTCTTTACCTTGTGAGGCTTCTGGCCAGCCCAGCCTGCTTCTCAGGAGCGGAAGCAGCGACTTCGCCAGGACGGGTGATAGGCTTGAGGGAAAGTTCCCCTACCCTGTGAGGGGAGAGCGATGGTTCTTGCCTCAAAGCCAGCCACCCCTCCCATCCTCGAGCGGCACGACGCCACTTGGCAGGACTACCTGACCATTGGCAACCATCCCACCCTGGACTGGCAGAAGATTTCTTTTTACCAGGGCTGGTTGTGGGTCAACATGGGCAAAGAAGGGCCAGAGCACGCCTCCGTCAGCGATTTCATCACCATCATTTTTGGGTTTTGGGCCTTTCTACACCCGGATGTGCCCCTGCAGTCCTACGGTCGCTGTCTGATTGAGTACCCAGAAACCCACGCCTGTGCCCCCGACCTGGTGCTCTACAAAGGGGAGAACATCCCCAGGTACCAAGCTGGCGAGCCGCGGCGGATTGATTTGCGTTTCCAAAGACCCCCTGACCTGGTGGGCGAAATTGCCGACACTACCCTCAGCCTTGACCTGGACGAGCAGAAGCAGCTTTATGCCAGCCTGGGCATTCCTGAGTACTGGGTCATCGATGTCAAAGGGCGGCGCGTCTTTGCCTTTGCCCTGGCCGAGGACAGGCGCTATCGGGCCACTGCCCAGTCGCAGGTGCTGGCGGGCCTGCCGATAGCCCTGCTTGAGCAGGCTCTGGAACGCCTGGCCAGCGAGACCAACACTGCTGCGGCCAACTGGCTCCTGCAACAGCTCCAACGCCAGGCTTGAGGCCACCGCTGATAAAGATTTTAGGAGAGGTCAGTCTTCTGATTCTTCTATCTTGGGATCCAAGCTCTTGGCGGTAAGGCGCAGGGCCTCTGCCTGATCCATCACTCGTGGAGCTTGTGCTGCCGTCTCAACGCCCTGGCGATAGCTCTCCCACAGAGGCATTTCCGGGTAGGTCTGCTGCAGTTCCTCAATCCGATCCAAAAGGGCCGCCAGCCAGCCGGCTGTGCCCCAGGTGAGCAAAAACTGGAAGGGGTTCCAGAGGTTGAGCTGCCGCCCCAACTCATTTAAGCTCTCGTTGCGGATGGGCGGATCGAAGATGTTGGCCACCGTCATCAACTGTCGTGCCAGCAGGGGTCGAAGGGCTTTCTCGGCAGCCTCCACCACGGCAGGGATGGCGGCCTGGATCCGGTCGGGGTCGGGAATATTCCGCGCCTGGGGCAAGGCTTGCAGCACCAACTCCAGCCGCCGCCCTGCCTCTGCTGATTCCAAGGCCGATTCCAGGGTGGTGCCCACACTGAGAAACACTTCTCCCGTCAGCAGCCGCACTGCATCGATGACCAGGTGATACAGGGGGGGGATCACGAGCTTAATCCACTCGCTCTGGAAAAACTCCCGCAGCCGCCGGGCCGCATAGTCCCCCACCTGGGTGGTCTGGATCCCCACTTGGGTGAGATTGAGGTACCAGTCGGGGGGGGATCCCTTGGGATCCAGCCAACGGCGCAGGGTTTGCCATTCTTCTTGCGTGAGAGCAGTGCGTCCCTGTTTCAAACCGGTTCGCCGCAGCTTGCCCTCGGCATTCAAGAGCCTGCGCAGCTCCGGTGTGCCCAACAAGGACAAAGCACCTGCCGAACCCACACTGCCAATCTCGATGGCAATCAAGGTGACTAACAAGGCGGCTGAGGCTGTCACCTGGATCTGGCCAGTTTTGTCCATCACAAGAGGCAGGCGGCTGTTGCCATAGGCACGGGCACTCATCGCCTCCAGAGCAGAGCGTTGCTCAGAGCTCAGCACCCAGGAATCGGTTTCCGCCGGCTCCTGCAGGCCGTGATACAACAGGCTGGCCACCCAGGCTCGATCGGCAGCCCGCCCCAAAGAGCCAATGACCACCTCCCATTGGCAGGGGTTAAGCAAGGGCAGGAGGGCTTGCAGCTCTTGCCGGATGGGCTCTGGAGAAGTTGCACTTCTTGCCCTGTCCAGAGCTGCCTGCAGCCGATCCCGCGCCTCTCGGCACAGCCCGCCCCACTCCAGTTGCAGGCGGGCCAGGGTTTGTTGCACCGTTTCTTCGGAGCGCCGGGGCAGATCCTGCCAGCCCGCCTCCAGTTGCCGCCACAGCTCCTCCCAGTTCAGGCCCTCAGCAGCGCCATTGACGGGATCCGCGGCAGTGCTGGGCGAGGCATTGTGGGGCTCGGAAGCGGAAGAAGGATCCAGGGGCTCAGACATGGACAGAGGTGGCCTCAAGGGGATTACCGGCATTATAGCTAGGGGTAGAAGGCCAGCCGCGGTAAACCCAACGTTTCCGGCCATCCCATCATCAAGTTGAGACACTGCACTGCCTGCCCGGCTTGCCCCTTCATCAGGTTGTCGATGACCGACAGGACGATAACCCGGTTGGTGCGGGTGTCCACCTCCAGCCCAATCAGGCAGGTGTTGGTGCCGGAGACCCATTTGGTTTGCGGGTAAACCCCCCGCGGCAGCACCCTCACCCAGGGGGATTGGCGATAAAAAGCATTGTAGATAGTGAGCAAGTCTTCCCCCACAAAGCCGGGATCCCGCAGGTTGGCGTACAACGTAACGTGGATGCCCCGCACCATGGGCACCAGGTGGGGCGTAAATTGCACAGTGATGGGCGTGTGGGTCAGGTCGGCACAGCCCTGCTCGATCTCGGGCGTATGCCGGTGTTGGGCCACGCCATAGGCCGCCAGCGAGCCGTCCACCTCGGCAAACAGGGATCCCACCTTGGGGGTGCGACCTGCCCCCGAAACGCCGGACTTGGCGTCGAAAATGAGGCTGTCCAGCTCCACCAACCCCTGCCGCAGCAGCGGGGCCACTGCCAGCAACGAGGCGGTGGGATAGCAGCCGGGACAGCCCACCAGTTGGGCTTGGGCAATCGCCTCGCGATACAGCTCTGGCAGCCCATAGACCGCCTGCTCATTGGCTTGGCGATAGGCAGGGCTGGGCCAGTTGGGATCCGTCTGCCCCAGGCGGTACCACGATTGGTAGGTGGCCAGGTTGCGGAAGCGGTAGTCTGCCGAGAGATCTAGAACTTTGCAGCCTTTGGCCAGCAAAGGCGGGGCCAGGTCCGCCGCCAGCCCATTGGGCAAAGACAAAAACACCACCTGGCTGCTGGCGGCAATGCGATCCACCTCTACCGGCTGCACGGTCAGATCCACCACCTGGGCCAACTGGGGATAGAGATCCCCATAGCGCTTGCCGGCACTGTCCTGGCCGGCCAAGTAGGTAAGCTGCACGCCGGGATGCTCGCTCAGCAGCCGCACCAATTGCACTCCTCCATACCCGGAAGCCCCGACAATGGCGACGCGGACGGGATCGACGGGTGGGAAGGAGCGGGGCGCCATATTGGCCATGGGGAGCTGCCTGTGCAGGAGAAGTTACATGATGGCTTGCCTTAAGTTCTATCGCATTTTTCCGCCGCATTTGCCCCTGCATCTTGTTCATCCGCACGGGTATTGCCCAGCAACCCAGTGGGATTTGTTATGCTGGGCTCACCGGAGCTGCTTCGGCCTTGGCAGCGGCTTCTATCTTTCTTTCTTTGTGTCTGTCTGGGTAGCTTCATCATCTTCGGTCTATGCACTATGAGCGATTGATCAACATTGTTCTGCGAGCCTACGGCCAAAGCAGCCGCCATGGTCTGGATCAAGAAACCCTGACCCTCTACTCCGAAGGCCCCTACACCCTCTACAAGCTCACCTCCCATTTCGACCGCCGCTCCATTTTTGTCTTGGCCCAGAATCAGCGGGATATGTTTGTTTCCGGCGATGCATTTCACAACAAGCTGATCCCGGGGGAATGGCAGGCGTGGCTACACCAGAAAGCGTTGAGCATTGCTCCCGATACAGCAAAAGCGGGCTAGTCGGAGACGAGCCCACATCCAGCCTGTCGAGATCCGGCCAAGAGCTGTAGGGACTACCTGTTGTTGGCCAAAACCCCTGGTTGAACCTGTCGGGGCACCACCGAGAGCCGATCCAGCTCAGCACAATAGGCCAGATCCCTGTCGTTTTCCGGCCCAAGCCCCAACAGCCGCTGCCCGTGGCTAGAGCGCCGCAACAGACCCAGGAGATCCTCCTGCCAAGTTTGGTAGAGAGCTAGGGCGGCCACCGCTTCGTCGTTGCCCAACTGCTCCAACGAGCAGCCCAAGCGATGCAAAATCGCCCCGGCACAGGCGGTGTCTTCCAACGAAAAGGCCCCTTCCCAGCCGGATCCCACCAGCCACACTTCGGCAAAAGCTCCTTGTCTGAGAAATTCCACCACCGCTCCCAAGTTCACCAGGGCCGCCGTGATCACCACCGGGATCCCTTCTAGGCGCTGCAGGCTGCGCGTGCCGTTGGTGGTGCTCAGGAAGATGCGCTTGTCTTGCACGCGGTCGGGGGTGTAGTCGAGGGGGGAATTGCCCAGATCGAACCCTGCCACTGCTTTGCCCCCCCGTTCCCCCGCCAAAAGCCGCTTGCAAGCCGGCCAGTTTTGGCTTGCCTCCTGGAGCTGTTGCAAGTGAGCAAACACCTGTACCGCCTCTGCCCCTGCTGCCAGCGCTGTGGCAATGGTGGTGGTGGCCCGCAGCACATCGATGGCCACCGCGCACTCTGGGATCCCGGATAGAGGCACCTGTTCGGGCGTGTAGAAGTGGGAAAAGCGCATGGGAAAAGGGTGAGGAGCGAAAACGTTAAAACTCACGCCGGGCAAACACCAACACCGCCAGAATGAGCAGCAAAAGGGTGTAAACCAAGCCGTAAAGTGCATCTACGAGAAGTTCTGCCGGAGGGGGAACTTGGCCGTAAACGGCAGCGTCTCTCAGGTTGAGGCGCTCCAGATCCGGCAACACCCAGTAGATCATCTCGAACACTTTGCCCAACCCGCCATCTTCCACCAACTTGCTCAATTGCAACAGAGCACGGCTGGCATGGCCCATCAGGAACAGGGCAATGGTGTAGAGCGTAGCCAAAATTGAAGAGGTAAAAACCCCGAATAGCAGGGCGGCGGCGACAATCAGCGCCAGCTCCAAGAAAGTAAAGGCCGCCGCCCAGGAAACGGCCAAAAGGGGAATCGGAGCCTGCACCACCAGCAAACTCAGCAGAAAAACGGCCGTCATCAGCAGCACCAGCACCGACAGCAGAGCCGACAGGCCCAGATGCTTGCCGACAATGAACTCTGCCCGGCTCATGGGTTTGGCAATCAGCACATAGACAGTGCGCTTTTCGATCTCTTTATTCACCAGCCCTGTGCCAACGAAAATGGCCACGATCAGCCCAAAGAAGTGAATGGCCGCCAACCCCAAGTCGGCAATAATCTTGTTGTGGGCTTGGTTAGCCACCTGCGGGATCAAAACAATGGCTCCCAGCATGGCCACCGCAAATACCATCACCAGGTAGAGAATCCGATCCCGAATCGTTTCTCGGAAAACGTTGTGGGCAATGGCCACCACGCGCGTCGCATCCATGTCTGCACCCAAAGCCGTGACGATCCGACTGATACACTGGTAACAGATCCAGCTCCCATTTTATGCAGTTCCAGGCCCAGATCCAGATTCACCTGCGCCCCTCTGTGCTCGATCCTGCCGGGGCCGCCGTCCAGTCCAGCCTACATCAGTTGGGGCACACCCAGGTGCGGCAGGTGCGTATCGGCAAGCACATCCAACTGCAGCTAGAGGCTCCCGACGCCGAAACTGCCCGACGCCAGGTGGGCGAGCTGTGCGACCAACTGCTGGCCAACCCGGTGATCGAGACCTATCAAATCCAAGTGGATCCCATCGAGGGTTAATTTGCGGGGTTCGCATGATTGGGGGTTGATCGAGCTTTCGCGGTGGGAAGACCCCCACTGTAGAGCCAGCAGGGTGTATCGACAAAGACAGTTTGGCAAGGCGATTGGGGAAGCCTAGGTTTAAGGGCTGGGCGAAGGCAAGCTTTTCACTACAAAACCGCAATTCAGTTACAGCCTGTTAAGTAATCAAGGGGTACAGTAGCAACACTTAGCAAACCAACTTCGGAAGCAGGATGGATTGATCAG
>NZ_JANSJJ010000036.1:0-1243 GCF_047502715.1 Synechococcus sp. H55.10 | reverse complement strand
GTCGATGTTGTTCCAAAATACCCACTCGCTTGGTGCCTACTTTCTTGGGGGTCAAATCCTGAGTTTGTTGGTACTGTTGCACCCAGCGGTGTACTGTTCTCTTGGTCACCATGAACCGTTCGGCTACCTGGCGGATGGAGGTCTTACCTGCCTGATAAGCTGCTACAACTCTTTGCCGTAGATCCAAAGAATGGGTTGGCATCTCTTTCTCTCCTTCCTCTTGAATACCTGTACCCTATTTTAAATTAACAGGCTGTACCTCGGAAAATCTAAGCGCCATCTGGGCAGCGGGATCCTCCGGATCATCAAAGAAGATATAGATGTGGGCGATCCCGATGGCAAGGTGGTAGCGAATGAAGAATTCCAAGCAAACTCCTGGATCCCGAACCGTGGTAACAATACAGACTCTGGCCATATTGAATTCGAGCCTTTAGGCAAGTTGCTTGGTTCCTAACCAAGTGTTGATGGTGAAGCGGCTATCGTCAAAGGCTTGACTGGGGCCAAACACTGGCAGGATTTCGTGTATGCAACTGCTAGGGAAGAAGACGATGCTGTTGTTAGTTGGAATCACCTCATCATAGGTTCCATGGAGAATTGGTGGGTGGGGCTTCTGCCTTTGGGTATCGTAAATACGCAGCTCACCTCCTCGGTAGGGCTTGGGCTCTTTGTGAAAGTAGTACACACAGCTTACCTGACGGAAGGCAGTTTGGGGATAAGAATTATCGGTATGGGGAGTAAAGTAGCAGCCATCATGGCTGGCAATCATCTCCATCTCAAAAATTTGGATGTCGAAGTTATCAATGCCTAACTCGAGAAAGATTGTGGGAGCCACCGCGGCAATTTTCTCCCTCAGCAGGGATCCATACTCTTGAAAGTAAGCGTAATCTAGGCGTAAGGAGCGGCGAAACTTGAGAGACTCAGCCTCAGTGTTGTTTTGGCTATAGCTTCTCGAAGGGATAAACTTATCTTGATGAGCAATGGCATGCTGCAAGATGGCTTGGTTGACTTCAGCCGGCAGGAAGTTATCCAGCTTGACGTACTTACAAGGATAGAAGCGGGCCGGCTCTGGCGGATCCGGCTGAGAAAAAGTGAGGGATATCGGATTGGCAGCCAGCAGCAAGCCTGGGCCTAGTTCTCGAATGTAAGCCAAATCTTGCTCGGTTAGGGCTCTGTGTTGGGGATCCCAGCTCAAGAGATGGATCCCTTGGCTGAGCTTGGGAAAAGCTTTTTGCAGATGAAAAGC
>NZ_JANSJJ010000035.1:0-14838 GCF_047502715.1 Synechococcus sp. H55.10 | reverse complement strand
AGCGGTACGGAGCGGGCTTTCCGTAGCCCTGCAGTTGGCAAGCCAACCACGGGCCTCTGGGCCGGTTTACAGCGACCCCCAAAAGGGCAATCACGTTGGCACCGTTCAAATCTGCATCCCCTTCCCAGCCACAAGCCGGGTTCACACAACGAAAACGCTTCCCTTCCCGCTGCCCAAGCCACAAACACCGGTGGCAGGTCTGCGAGCTGTAGGCAGGCGGCACCACCACCACCTGGATCCCTGCTCTGGCGGCCTTGTAGTGCACAAACTGCCGCAACGGGTAGAACGCCCCTCGCGCTAGCGGGCCGTAGGCCTCACTGTTCGCCCGCCGCCGCTCTCTCTTGCTGCGTGGCTGTTGGTTGACACGCTCCCGGATCCCGGTCAGGTCTTCCAAGGCAATAAAACGGTGGGTGGCCAGTGCCCTAGCAACAATAGACTTGGAGATGCAGTGATTGACCCAAGCTTGAAAGCGCCTCTCCCGACCAGACAGCCGTTGCAGCAGTTGCCGACATCTCCGCCGAGTGCTGCGTGTGCCCTTGCTGGCCTTGCGTTGTAGAGCCGCTCTCAAGCGGGAGTAGTGGTCTCTGACCTGGTTCAGCTGCTGTCCATTCCAGTGGTCTCCTTCTGTTCGCGTCAGCGGGACGGAGTCCTTGGTATGAGCAATATCTCTCCTACCCAAGTCCACACCAATCGCCCCGGTGGTGTCTCGTGGCTCTGGTGGGTCGCGCTCCACGCAAATTTGGATGTAGTAAGAACCATCTTTGCGTTTGATGAGCGTGGCCGATTTGGGATTGGTGCCTGCCAACACGCCCCGCTGGTAGTTGCCCATTGCCAACTCAAAGCGTTCCCGCCCCTCAACGGTGGTCAGCGACACCGTCCAGTCCTTCTCCCGAAAAGAAAAGATGCGGGTATCGTAGGTAACAAAGCCAGACTTGAACGCTTTGACCGGACGATTCTTTTGCTGAGCAACTTTGCGCGAGCCTGCAACCCGCCTGCACACCTGTTGTGCCAGGTTGCTGGATAGCCCAAAGCGGGTACGAATTGCGCGGTAGCAGAGCGATTGAAGCTTGACTGGGTTGACCACCTTCTCTGGTGTGTTTTGGTTGACCCAGTAAGGCCTACGGCCCGCTGGCGCGAGGAGTGCTTGTGCAAAAGCCGACAAGGTTGCCTCTAGCTTCACGGCTTGCGAAGCAGACACCTTGAGCTTGCAGGAGATAGTCAGGACTTGGGCCATGTCACAACTATACGTCGTCCGCATTGCTCCCGCCCCTGACCCTACGGGTACAGGGCGGGGCTCCTGCGGTTTCTAGCTGAAGCAAGGCAGGAGCTTTGGGGTCGTTTCAGAATAGTTTAAGGCGGTTTCCGGTCGCTTCTTGCCGCCACCCTTAGCCCCAACCCCTCTCCTAGAGAGAGAGGAACTCGTCAAGAAGTTGCTTGTCTCTCTCTCAAACGAGCTTCCCCCTCTTCAATAGCCACCGTGCCTTGACCCAAGACTTTCTGAAAAAAGGATCCGAAAAGATGCTTTGTTCGTCCAACTGTGGGATCCACACAACCGACAATCTTGCTTAGGAGATCGTCCTCTACGAATTTAATGTAGGAAAATCAGTTGTCGTGAACGTAGATTTGGTGGGCAACTCTATCTCTAAGTTTCCCTTGATTGATAACAAAAGAGTCTTCGCCTTCAAATTGGATTCCTAACTCATAGGCGATAGCATCGGTCAACGCCTACTCGATAAAAAGGCTAGACAAAACATCTCCGCAGAGTTTCTGGATCGGAGATGGTTCTGTGTATTTCATCCGCTCCGATAGCAGTTCGGCAGCCGGGAAGGCGGCCAACAATAAAACGTTGTCTTGATATTCTCCCTTTCTTGAAGCTGCGGGTCGATCAGGGGATCCCGCCCAGCCAGCGCCGCCAGCTCCACCAGGGATCCCCTCTCCTGGTGGCCCTAAACAGCTCGGCCACTTCTTCGCCGCTGGGTCGAGCCCTAAAGGTCTGGAGGACGCTGTAGAGGCCGGGCTCTTCCTGCTGCCACAGGCTCCAGGGATCCGGGTAGGCGCGAAACAGGGCTCCTTCCAGCAGCGAGCGCAGGTAGTAACTGGTCTCAAAGGTGCTCAGGAAGCGTTGCCGCAGCCGGCGCCCGGCCAGCCCCACCCCCACTGCGGCGGCATCCTGAAGTTGTGGGTTGAGGAGAACGACGGGCTTGGGATCCCGGCCTTTGGCAGCCAGCCCAGAAGGATCGCCGCCGCTCACCACCTGGCAGACCCGCTCCACCTGATCCAGGCTGTAGACTGCTGGCATTACAAACAGGACGCTCTGGTCTGGTGTAGGCTGCGTGCGGGCGGTCAGGCTTTGCAGTTGCATCCCGTCGGGAAGGGATCCCCACTCCCGCTGGGCCAGGGCTGCTCCGCCGGCATCGCTGAACAACACCAAAGCCGGTGGCGGCAGCAGCTCCAAGAACGGACGGGCTAAGACTTCCGGCTTGATGTCGGGGGCGAGGATCTCGATGAGCAGGCGGCGATACCCCGCCTGGATAGCCAGGCGTGTGGCCTGGATGGCCTGCTCGCAGGCTTGGGCCAGATCGCCGGGCAGGTGGGGAAACTGAGTCAGTTGCAGTTGTTCAGCCACAGTCTCATCCCATCAGATCCATCAGATAACAAGATTGCAACAGACGCTCAGCCGGACAAGTCTTCCCAAGCCCTGTGGGTGAGCAGTTCTTCCAGAACCCGCACCCCCCGCAGTTGGTTGGAAAGGGGCAGGTGACCTTTGGGGGCAGACAGATCCCAGGTGAACTCGTCGGGGTAGCGGGTCCAGTGGTAGCCTTGTTTCCAGCCAATCAGCGGCCAGAGGCGCTCCCAGTTGCGATTCACCCCCAGCCAGAGCTGCCGCTGCACCGAGTAGCCGAAGCGATCCCCGGAGGCCGCCCGCCACAGGCGATCGATGGTGCGCAGATCCTCTGCCGGGATCCGGCTCACTTCGGAAAAGTACAGCCAGCCCCGCCGCGCCGCCCCCTCTCCCGCTGCCCGGCACAGCAATTGCAGGCTCAGCCGATCCGCTTCCAACCAGGCTCCCGCCGCCAGCAACTCCTGGAGAGGCCGATAGTCAATGTCCAGGGCTGAAATCAGAGGGACTGTCACCATTGCCGTTGCAAAAGGTTTCTTTCGAATTCTAGTCCCTGTTGGCGGCCCACTCAGGGTTCAGGAGGATACTTGGGCGGGTTCCCAAAGACGATGCGATAGCCAAGATAGGCCACCCCTAGCAACCCCGCCAGGATCCACAAGAAGGCTGAGAAGGGCATGTAGGAAAAAAAGACAACATAGACCCGGCGGCTGAGCCAAGAAAAAATGAGATAGACTGCCGCCAAGAGGCCGATCCCTTGCAAGGTGCGGAAAGCCGGCACCCGCGAGAGCGGCATGCGCTGCCGTGCCACCCAGATGGAGCTCAGAAAATAGTAGGGAGGCACCAGCAGCAGAAACATATCCGCCTGCTTCACCACCGCCTGCCAGCCAGCCGTGTTGGTGGCATAGGCCAAGTAACCGGCCCAGAGGACAAGGCTCACCGCTGCCAAGCCGATGTTCAAGCTGAGCAAAAAAGGCTCTTCCCACTGCCCCGGGATCCAGTGGCAGAGAACCCAAACCAACCAAGGAGCCGCAAAGAGCAGGATGGCAATCGTCAAGCCGTTGGCGTTGAGCTGGGTGAAAAACGTTTCCAGGGTCATAATGGCGAAGGGAGGGAAAGTCGATTTCGCTCGATAGTAGCGTAGTTCCAATCCTTGACCAAAATCCGTCAACACTGCCCAAAAAACAACGGTCTCAGGGATCAAGTTTTCCGGACAACCCAAAAGGGATCCCTAAATTACCAGCGATCCTTTCTGATCCACTTGGCAACATCCCTTCCCAAAAGTCCAAGGTCTTGCTCCCGACAAACGCCAACCCCTCCCCCAGCAAGGAGAGGGGCGGCGGGCTCGGCAACAGCTCAGACTAGAGGCCTTGCAGCACCGTATCCTGGCGCACCGAGAGGTTCTGGATGCGGGTATCTTGCGCAGCCGGGGTATCCTCCTGGGTGAACACGCCGATCTGCCGCAAGTAGCGAGCCAGCGCATCCTGCTCGCTGCCGGGGGTGTCAAAAGTGATGCCGGAGCTGGGGGCCAAGTTCACCCGGTTGGGGTTAGACAGGCGCGGGAAGGGATAGTCATCCCCACCGTTGGCCAAGAAGTCCAGCGTCACCAGGCGGAAGGTACGGCGGGGATCCCCTTGCAACTGGCCGTTGCGCACCACCACATCCCGGCCCGTGGGTGTGTCCACCCGCAAAGAGATCACGCGGGATCCCGGTGGTCGCGACGGATCAAAGCTGAAGGCAAAGCCGCCAATCTGCGGGAAGCGGCCCGGCGTGGCCCCTGGCTGGCTTTGCGCCACCCCGTGTTCTATCAATTGCTTCAGCTCCTCGGCGGTGACGGTCACCAGCGACAGGCCGTTGTTAAAGGCCAAGGCAGTTTCGATATCCAGTTGCGAAACTTGGCCTGACTGCTTGCCGGCATCGGGGTTGGCCAGCGGAGGGATCCGCCGCACCGGCTCGCCGCCGCCGCCGCCGGTGGTAGCCCCAATGGGAGCGCGAATGCCACCCCCGTTTTTCAGGGAGATAACCGTGGTGGCATCGACAGTTTTGGCGTAGGCCAAGTTGGCATCAGCCGTGAGGTTGCCCAGGTTGGTTTCCTCGGTGCGCACCTCGGCCCGCAGGCCGTTGAGGAATTGCGTAGTAGAGCCAAAGGTGCGGCCATCCTTGGTGCGGATGATGTTGCCGATCTCGTTGGCCACCCGCACCACGTCGGGGTTGGGAGTGCCGCGCACGGCTGCCACCCCTTGGTCGTCGGTGGCATAGGCGCCGCTTACCGGATCGATGCGGGCAATCACCCCATTGGCGTCGAAGCCGGCCACCAAGCGGCCCACGTAGCGGTAGTTGGCGCCGGTGTTGACCACTGCCACCGGCTGGCCACTGGCTGAGGTGCGCAGGATGGGGTAATCGCCCGTGCGCACATCTTCAGGGCGGAGGCGGTCGGTGGGCTTGGCAATAACACGGTGGGAGCCGCCGGCGATGATGACATCGACATCCCGCAGTTGGCTGGCCAGGGTTACCTCGTTTTGGAGCTGCTGCAGGTGGGCCAGGAGGATGATCTTGTTAATGCCCTGGCCAGTGAGCTGGTTGACGAAATTCTGGATGAGGGCAGCGTTCACCTGGTCGGTGTCGTCCACCCTGCCTTCCACCCTCACCTCAGGGCCGGGACTGGAAATGGCGGCCAAGCGGGTGGTGGTGGCACCCACCAAGCCAATCCGCTGTCCTCCCACCGTGATCACCGCCGTCTTGACGATCTTGCCGCGGATGGAGCTGGCCTCTTGGCCATCGGCAGCAAAGTCAGAGCTGGCCAGTTCGCCGGTGCCGCTGAAGCTGAGGTTGGCGCTCAAGTAGGGAAAGCGGGCGCCCGCGTAGCCGCGGCTGCTGTCGGGTCGGATCAGGTCGCGAATTTGGCGCGTGCCTTGGTCAAATTCATGGTTGCCAAAGGCAGACGCCTCAAAACCGATGGCGTTGATGATTTCAATGTCGGCTTTGCCAGGCGTGCGGTCATACCGACCTCGCAGGGAAGGATCCGTGCTGGCGTTGTAGAAGGGGCTGGGAATGTAGTTGTCGCCACTGGAGAGGATCACGGTGTTGGGAAATTGGGGCCGCAGTGCATTCACCACCGCCGAGAAGCGGGGGGCGTCCTGAACGGCGGCAATGGAAGCTTCCAAGTCGCTGGCGTGCAAAATCTGCAGCGTAAAGGCGGGCGGTTGACTGGAGAGGGTGACATTGGGATCCGAGGCGATAAACCCCGCTCCTCCGCCGGCTGGAGGAACTGAGCTACTGCTGGTACCGCAGGCGCTGGCCAGGCCCAGCACCAAACAGCACAGCCCAACCCACAGGGACTTGGCCAGAGGGTTCAGCCAAGCCGGAAGCCCTCCCTCGGCAGGGGCTAACCCTCGAGCGCGACAAGCTGATTTCATGACAGTTCCTTCACTCCATCCACGAGACAAGACGCATCCGCGTTCACGTTACCAGGGCTGGGCGGGAGGTTTCGCTATGGCTTGTTTAAGATTGGGTCAAGCTCAGGTTAAGCTTGCCGCGGATCCCAGCCAAACTGGTGCAAGTCCACCCGGCCCTCGGCGTCGAAGGGGATCCCTTCGGCTTGGAGTAAGACTTTTTGCAGGTCGTCGTAGCCGAGGCGAAAAGGGGAGTAGGAGATGCGCCCTTGGGCGTTGATCACCCGCTGCCAGGGGATGTCGGTTTTTTGGCCTTGCAGGCGAAACAGGGCATAGCCCACCTGGCGAGCATACCCCGGATAGCCGGCAAGCCGCGCCACCTGCCCATAGGTGGCCACTCGCCCCGGCGGGATCCGCCGCACAACTTCATAGAAGCGCTGGTAGAGGCTGATGGATTGGGCCTCGGTGGGGCAAGCCGGTGTCATAGGGATCCCTACCCAAACTCAGGAGACAATGGAGTTGGCTGATAACAAGCGCAGCTCTTCCTATGAGTTATCTCATTGCGGTACTGCCGGATCGCATGGCTGCCGAGGCGGCCTATAGCGCTCTGGAACAAGCCGGCTTCCCTCTGGAGCGGCTGCACCTGCTGGGGCGAGGCTACAAAACGGCGGATGAATTTGGGCTCATCGATCCGGCCCAAGCAGCCCGCCGGCAGATGCAGCGCCTGGCCATTTGGCTGGTGCCCTTTGGCTTTTTGGCGGGAGTGGGGTTCAGCGTCCTCAGCGGCCTGGATACCTTTGCCTGGGCGGGATCCCTGGGCAACCACCTAATCGGCGGCCTGTTGGGTGCCCTGGGTGGAGCCATGGGCAGCTTTTTTGTCGGGGGAGGAGTGGGCCTGACCAGCGGCTCCGGCGATGCCCTGGCCTACCGCAACCGCCTCAACGCGGGCAAGTACGTGCTCATTGTGCAGGAAGAGAGCGAAACCCGTCTCCGGGAGGCGACGCGGATTTTGCGCCAATATGAACCGGAGAACCTACAAGGGTACAGCGAGCGCCTTTGAAGACTAGAAAAGAAATGGGTACAGCAAGCTTAGACCCCTTCGCATAGGTTCAATCGTGAGGGAGCAAAAAGCATGTCTTGGCAGTGGCAGCGACCTTTGGCCTTGCCTGCTCAAGTGGGCGGCGGCTGGGCCATCGGCCTGGGGGCGGGGATCGCCTGGCTGACCTCTTGGCCGGCTCTTGCCCACCACGCTCTGGGCGGGAGATTGCCGGCCACAGGGTGGGAGGGGTTTTTGTCGGGCCTGGCCCATCCGGTGATCGGCCCGGATCACCTGGCCTTTGTGGTGGCCATTGGTCTCATTGCGGCGGGGCAGCCCTGGCGCTATGGGATCCCGCTGGGCTTTGTGCTGGCCGGTCTGGTGGGCACCGGGATCCACCTGGCCGGCTGGGATCCCCTGGGGCTAACCGAGTTGGCCATTGCTTGCTCCATAGTTCTCTTTGGCCTACTGCTGGTTCAATCGCGGCAGATCCCAAGTTGGCTCTTGCTGCTGTGGGGATCCCTGGCGGGGCTATTCCATGGCTATGCCTATGCCGAAGCGATCATCGGTGCCGAACCCATGCCCTGGCTGGGCTATCTGCTGGGGTTGAGCACCGTTCAATATGGGGTAGCGCTCCTTGCCCTCTGGGCGGCTGAAACCTGGGCAGAGAGGATCCCTGGCTTAATCCGCAGTGCCGGCTGGATGATTGCAATAGTGGGGGCTATATTCCTAACGTTGGCGGTGGTGAGCTCCTAGACACCCTTGCACTGGGGATCCCCAATCCGGTACAAGGATAACGGTGAAGATGAGTAACAACAAGGGGAGATCCCATGGAGCGCACCTTTATCGCCATTAAGCCAGACGGCGTGCAGCGGGGTCTGGTGGGCACCATCATCCAGCGCCTGGAAAGCCGGGGCTACCAATTGGTGGGCCTAAAGCTGGTGCAGGTAAGCCAAGAGCTGGCGGAAGCCCACTACGCTGAACACAAGGAGCGCCCCTTCTTCCCCGGTTTGGTGAAGTTCATCACCTCAGGGCCGGTGGTGGCCATGGTCTGGCAGGGCAAAGGGGTGATTGCTGCCGCTCGCAAGCTCATCGGCAAGACCAACCCTTTGGACGCCGAGCCGGGCACCATCCGCGGCGATTTTGGCATTGATATTGGCCGCAACCTCGTCCATGGCTCCGATGGCCCCGAGACCGCCCAACGGGAGATCGCCCTTTGGTTCCAGGAATCCGAGCTGGTAAGCTGGACGCCCGCCACCCAAAGCTGGATTTACGAGTAGGCATAGCCGGCGGCAGCAAAATGGCTCGTCGCGTCGATCCCTAGTTCTCTTCTCCCTTTGAACAGAGGCTAGAGAGGAAAACTGTACAGCGATCCGGGGCAGGAATCAAATTATCAAATAGCGATGAAACAGTTCTTCAAGTTCATCCACAACTCCCCTCTCTCTCTGGGAGAGGGGCTGGGGGTAGCGGCGCGGAGCGCTTGGGAGCTGTCTCGATCTAGCCTGGAATGACCATATCTCGAACCTGCTTTAGCTGGTTGCGAACTGCTGCGTCGGAAAGGCCCTGACCCATCCCTTCTCTACCAAAACTTGAGTGGCGAGCAGGATTTGTTTCTTGCTGAATCGTCGCTTTCTTTCCGCCCAGGCGTGGAAACCCTCCACCAGCTCCTCCGCCGTGCTGGGGTGGTCGCGAGTTATGATCCAATGGGCAGTGGCGAGCAGTTCTAAACCATATGGCGACTCAAAACCCTCCACGAGGTCGCTAACACGCTCGAAACGTTCTCTCGTCTCCGGCTGACTGGCGAGGTAGCTGTAGGCCTCCTCAACGGCGCCAGGCACAAGCTCTAGCTTCTTGTCCGGTTGGTCACCCCCCGATCCGTACCCGGAGATGTAGTGCCCTTCGATTTCCTTGAGAACATGCCGCAGGTTCTCAGCATAGGGGCCATAGACGCCCTTCGTGAACCGCAGGCGCAGCGGCTCCCCGGCCTCCTGCAGGAAGTACATCAGCTTGTGCAGCTCGAGCAGGGAAACGAAGGGAACCAGTAGACCGTTGATGTAACGCTCCATGAGGCCCACCAGCACCGCTCTTCCCGGGGTCAAGGTGGAAACCTGCCCACGGCGCATGCTCTTCGGCAAAAGCTGAACTTCAGTCGGCTCATAGACAAGAATGCGGACATCCGTGAGCGTTGCCAGTGCCCGCTCGATGCGGGAGCGAACATCTGGCCAACTGAGACCACCGAGGCCACAGCCTAGGGGTGGCAAAGCAACCGAATGTAGGTCAAGGCGCCTGATCTCTTGGACAAGGGACTGCAGCCCAGCCTCAATGTCCTCAATCCTCGACTTCCCTCGCCAGTGGCGCTTGGTGGGAAAATTGATAATGTAGCGCGGATTGGTCAGCTTTCCTGTCTCGAAAACCAATAGTTTGCCCGGCCGAACCTCCCCCCGTCGGCAAGCTGCTGCGTAGGCCTTGAAGTTCTCAGGCCAGGCTTTTTTGAACTGCAGCGCAATGCCACGGCCCATGGCGCCAACGCAGTTAACGGAATTGACCAGCGCTTCCGCATCCGCTTTCAGGATATCCCCGACACAGTACTCGAGGTTCATGGCCTCTCTCCGCTAAAAATACCAATCGGCACGGACTTCAACCGCAGGATTATACCTACTTCCTGCCAATGCTTGGTTGACCCTGTCTTTGACGCTAGCCTGGCACACTCCGATCCTTTCAACGAGATCAAAAGGGAAATAGCCATGGACGAGAAATTCTGCCTGCTTGCGCTCTTTAATATCTGAGTTGCGAAAATCCCTAGCACTAATGGCATCCCAGTCTAGCTCACCAAGACAGTCGAGTTGTGCGCGAAACTCAGTGTAGCGTGCCCCTGCATTGGAGAGGGAGAAAGCCCATCGAGTTCCACTGTGGTCAGCCCAATTGATGACCCGGTACAGATCGGCTTCGAGGTGTACGACTAGGGTCTGCCCGCCGCGATAGGCCAACTCGGGGTGGTTGGCGCAGTGGATAACATAAAGCATGATCGAGCGCGGGCAAAAATAAAAGGGAACATAGTCGCCGACTTTTGTGTCGGGGTGACAGGCAACTTCCAGCTCCTCGATTCGGCGCCGCTTGATTTTGGACATGCCAATTATTTGCGTCGGCCCGCCTTGCTGCAGGATTGCCGCGTCAGAAAGTAGGCCGCC
Organism: Synechococcus sp. H55.10; assembly: GCF_047502715.1. NCBI lineage: Bacteria > Bacillati > Cyanobacteriota > Cyanophyceae > Synechococcales > Synechococcaceae > Synechococcus > Synechococcus sp. H55.10. The sequence goes on along the minus strand of NZ_JANSJJ010000035.1, from coordinate 4,605 downwards.
GGCAGTTACGATACCTTGCAAGTTGTCCACATGAGTGATGTGGTAAATTTTCGGGCTTTCTGGGATAGGCATCGTACCTCTAACCTACGACCCAGCTTTGGAAAAGGCAAAGCCAAGCTGGCCCTAGCCAGAACGGGAATCAAGGCCGACAGGCTCAGAAGCGGCGGAGCTTTCGCTGGGATCCGGGAGATACAGCCGCTCTTCCGAGGCATCGTACTCAAAGAGCTCCGCATAGCGCCCCCAGTCAACGGCTGTAGCAAACTGCCGCTCAGCTTCCTCGTGGGGAAAATGTTCGTCCCAGAGATCCAAGAAGAAGTCCGCCCGCATGGAGCGGCTGTTTTTTTCTTCCAGCGTCTGCAGGATGCTCTTGAAGACCGGCACCCGTGCCAAAAGCTGCTGTCGGAAGAGATCCTTGCTGCGCAAGATGGTGGTGTTGGCAAAGTCTTGGCCGATCTCGGTCAGTTGTACCACCCTGCCGCTTACCTCGGCAAAGCCCAACAGCACCGCCGCATCCAAAATCGGCAGCAAGTCATCCACCGCCAGTTGCAGCCGCTCGGCCAGCTCGGCAATCTCTACCCGTGCCTGCGGCCATTCCACAATCAGCTCCAGCAAACCACTGATGCCGCCCACCCGCGCATGGGGCAGGGGCAGCGCGTAGGGAGAAGTTGCCCTACTGCTTACCGAAGTGGGGGCAGCCACCTCGCCGGTTACCGGGATCTCCGGATTGGTCATGATCTCGTAGATGTAGTCGACCAGGGACTTGAAGCGGGGATCCGTACGTTCGTGGGGCCGCGGCAGGTCGATTTTCACCTCTCCCCGGATCCGCCCCGGCTTGGATCCCAGGATCACCACCCGATCCGCCAAAAACACGGCCTCTTCGATGTTGTGGGTAACGATGAGAATGCTCTGGGAAGGGAAGGCCTGGGTGTTCCAGAGCTCGTCGATCTCCCCCCGCAAGTTCTCCGCCGTCAGCACGTCCAGAGCGCTGAAGGGCTCGTCCATAAACAGCACCTTGGGCTCTAGAACAAAGGCGCGGGCAAAGCCCACCCGCTGCTTCATGCCCCCCGAGAGTTCCTTGGGGTAGGCGTTCTCGAACCCATCCAGGCCCACCAGGTCGATGGCCTTGAGGGCCCTTTGCCGCCGGATCTCGCGCGGGATCCCTTGAGCCTGCAGCCCCAGCTCCACATTTTCCTGCACCGTCAGCCAGGGCAAGAGAGCAAAACTCTGAAACACCATGGCCACATCCGGGTTGGGGCCCCGCAGAGGACGTCCATTGCTCAACACTCGCCCTTCGCTAGGCGGGATCAGGCCCGCCATGATGCGCAGCAGGGTGCTTTTGCCGCTGCCGCTGCGGCCCAACAAAGCCAAAACTTCCCCTGCCCGCACTTGCAAATCTATCTGGCTTAAAACCGTAAACTCGCCCTTGCCCTCCGGCAAAGGAAAGCGCTTGTAGACCCTCTCAACTTCGATCAGAACCGGAGAAGCTGCAGAACTCATATCAGATAGCCTCAAAGATTAAAGGTGATATTTTTCTTCTGCCAATTGATACAACCGCCGCCAGAAAAGGCGATTGATGCCCACCACAAACAAGCTCATCATGCCAATGCCCAAAGTAATGCGGGGCCAATCTCCCACCGCCGTTGCCTCAGCGATATAGGTGCCCAATCCCGTAGCCTTGAGAGTGGTGGATCCCCAGGCCACGATCTCCGAGACAATGCTAGCGTTCCAAGCGCCGCCGCTGGCCGTGATCCCCCCGGTAACCCAGGCAGAAAAGATCCCCGGAATAATCAGCTTTTGCCAGAGCTGCCATCCCCGCAAGCCCACGTCCACGGCCATCTCGCGCAAATCTGTGGGAATGCTCTGGGCGCCGGCAATGGAGTTAAAGAGAATGTACCACTGCGCTCCCAACGACATCAGCAAAATGCTGCCCCACTCAATGCTAATTTGGGTGCGGATGAAAAACAGCGTGGCAAATGGAAAGAGGAAATTGGCCGGAAAAGCTGCCAGAAATTGCACCACCGGCTGCAGCAACTTTGCCAGGCGTGGATTAAAGCCGATGGCCACTCCGATCGGCGTCCAGATCACGGTGGCGAAAACCAACAGCACGCTGACCCGCAGCAGGGTGAGGATCCCCAGCCCAAAGGTCAGCAGCACCTCCCCGAAACCCACGGTGGTGGACACAAAATGAACAATCCAAATCCCGATCCCGCCAATGGCCAACCAAGAGAGCTGAGTCAACAGCCGCTCGCGGCGTCGCTCCGCCTCGGGATTGGGTGGATCCCCCCAGCGCGGGCGAGTTAAATAGGACAACAGCCGATCCGCCAATTCTCGGAAGGGAGCCAGCCAATTGCCCAGCAACCGCGGGATCCGCGCTGCGGTCAGCAGATCATACAGCCACGACTCCGGGGCAGCCGCACTGGCGCTCTGCTCCAGGCGAAACTTATCCGACCAGGCCACCAGAGGCCGCCAGAAGAGCTGATCCACCAGCAGGATCACCACCGCCATGGTCAAAAGCGCCCAGCCCAACTTGGGCAGATCTTCAGCTTGAATGGCGGCTTCCACATAGGATCCCAGGCCGGGCAGGGTGTACTCCTGGTTAAGCACACTGATGGCCTCGCTGGCGGCCACAAAGAACCATCCCCCGCCAAAACTCATCATGGCGTTCCAGATGAGGCCCACCATCGCTGCCGGCACTTCCAACTGGACGAAGCGCTGCCAGCCCGACAAGCGGTAGAGGGTGGCCGCTTCCACCAGCTCCTGCGGCAGGGTGCGCAAGGATTGGTAAAAAGAAAAAGTCATGTTCCAAACCTGGCTGGTGAAGATGGCGAAGATAGAAGCCGCCTCCAGACCCAGCAGGCTGCCGGGAAAAAGCGCGATAAAGCCGGTAACGGTAATGGAGAGAAACCCCAACACCGGCACCGATTGCAGGATGTCCAGCAAAGGGATCAAAATTCGCTCCGCCCAGCGACTTTTGGCAGCGATATACCCGTAGATCAGGGTAAAAAGGGTGGAAAAGAAGAGGGCGATGAACATGCGCAAGGTGGAGCGGGCGGCGTAGTAGGGCAGGTTGCGCGGATCCAGGTCGACTCGGGGCACCAGCGCCGGCGGCTGAAACTGCTCAAAAGCCCCCGTCCCCACCTGCGCCACCAAGGCCAGGAGAACCAACGTGCCCAGAATAATAGCCCCATCAGCAGCCCCAGCCGGCAGCCGACGGAGTACCTCTGGAGAAGGAAAAGTCCTCATGTCCGCTCCGAAAGGTTCACGAAACGGTAACAAAGCATCCCCACCCCGCCCCGCAGAATAGAGTCCTCAGCCTCTGCAGCGTTGCCGCTTTACTTCCTGCTTCCGCGTTTCCTAACTGGCCGGCTCCCAACCCCGCAACAGGAAACTCCACGCCAGGCTTTCCACTGCGTTGAGGTCGCGGTCTATTTCTAAACTCAGAAAACCCACACCCAGCAATACTACCTGAAATAGGCACCGTAAACTACCCGACTCCGACCGCTAAGCGGTACGGAGCGGGCTTCTGGTAGCCCTGCAGTTGGCAAGCCAACCACGGGCCTCTAGGCCGGTTTACAGCGACCCCCAAAAGGGCAATCACGTTGGCACCGTTAAAATCCGCATCCCCTTCCCAACCACAGGCCGGGTTGACACAACGAAAATGCTTCCCTTCCCGCTGCCCAATCCACAAGCAGCGGTGGCAGGTCTGCGAGCTGTAGGCAGGCGGCACCACCACCACCTGGATCCCTGCTCTGGCTGGCTTGTACTGCACAAACTGCCGCAACGGGTAGAACGCCCCTCGCGCTAGCGGGCCGTAGGCCTCACTGTTCGCTCGTCGCCGCTCGACTTTACTACGCGGCTGTTGGTTGGTACGCCCCCGGATCCCGGTCAGGTCTTCCAAGGCAATAAAACGGTGGGTGGCCAGTGCCCTAGCAACAATGGACTTGGAGATGCGATGGTTCACCCAAGTTTGAAAGCGTCTTTCCTTGCCAGGCAACCGTTGCAGCAGCTCCCGACACCGACGCCGAGTGCTGCGTGTGCCCCTACTGGCCTTGCGTTGGAGAACTGCTCTCAACCGGGAGTAGTGGTCTCTGACCCGGTTCAGCTGCTGTCCATTCCAGTGGTCTCCCTCAGAAGTATGGGCAATATCTCTCCTACCCAAGTCCACACCAATCGCCCCGGTGGTGTCTCGTGGCTCCGGCGCCTCAGACTCCACGCAAATTTGAATGGAGTAGGAACCGTCTTGGCGTTTGACCAACGTGGCTGCTTTGGGATGAGAACCCGCCAGCATCCCACGCTGGTAGGAGCCAACACCCAGCTCAAAGCGTTCGCGTACCTCAACGGTGGTCAGCGACACCGTCCAGTCCTTCTCGCGGAAAGAAAAGATGCGGGCATCGTAGGTAACAGAGCCAGACTTGAAGGCTTTGACCGGACGATTCTTTTGCTGGGCAACCTTGCGGGCACCGGCCAACCTTCTGCATACCTGTTGTGCCAGGTTGCTGGATAGCCCAAAGCGGGTACGAATTGCGCAGTAGCAGAGCGATTGAAGCTTGACTGGGTTGACCACCTTCTCTGGTGTGTTTTGGTTGACCCAGTAAGGCCTACGGC
>NZ_JANSJJ010000034.1:0-1268 GCF_047502715.1 Synechococcus sp. H55.10 | reverse complement strand
ATCCTGGTTGGGTCTCCAGAAAAAACATCCACTCCTCATCCTGCCACCCTTCTGCCCCGGAGCGAGCACCATTTTTCGGAGAAAGTAGGCAGATCTTCCGGTTTTTTGGGGGCGAAGCGTCAACCCCCTGCCCAGCAAGGATCCCACCCGCCCCCCCCAGACTGCGCTGTATCCCCAGGGATCCCAACTTCTCTTGGAAAAAAAGGGCAAGACTTGCCAACCTGGCCAGATCTGCCTGTATGATTTACGGAGTAACCAGAGCAAGCGCTGAAACAAGCGCGTATGCGTCTCCCAACCGAACGGCAAGCCCCTAGCTTCATCAGTTGCTTTGGGCCAGTTGATCGGGTAAGTTGAGGGAAGTGTTCAGCCGAACCCTACTTTTTTGGTTAAGAGGAGAAAAATGAACGGAACAATGCAGAAGTGGCTGCTGAAGTCACTTGGTTCTCTGACTTTAGCGTCTGCCGTGGTACTTGTGCCTGTGATCCTGACGGGCTGCGGCGAGGACAGCGCTGGCCCTGCGGTGCCCGTGCCGCCCCCACCGCCGCCAGCTCCCCCGGCTCCCCCGTCGCCAACTCCCACGCCAACTCCGGCGCCGGCAGGCACGATTAACGTTACGCCTGAGACCGACATTAACCGGATTATTGAGACTTCCGATCGCACTCGGCCTCTCACCCTGGTTCTGGGGCGGGGTGTTTACCGCCAGAACATTGTGATCAACCGCAGCAACGTCACGGTGCGCGGCGCAAGCGGCGATGTGGGCGATGCCGTCGTGGTAGGTGGGGCTACCGGTGCGCCGGTTCAGGTGACGAACAACGCTTCCGGCGTCGTCCTGGAGAACTTCTCCATCCTCAACACCCGCTCCTTGGCGTCCATTGAGTACGGCATCAACGCCGAAGACGCCACCGAAGTCACCGTTACCGGCGTAGATATAGTCCTCTTCCCCACCGTGACCCCTCCGGCCTCGCGCGGGGTGGCGATCGGCTTTGGCTCAGCGGCTGCCGGCGCCACCTCCAAGAACTTGACGGTTACCCGCTCCAACCTGTTTGTGGCTGGCGCGGGCAGCTCGGCAGGCATCCGCATTGCCGGCGACAACGCGGGCATCAACCTCCGGGTGGAAACCAACAACATCTTCTTGGGCTACGAAGCTGTCCCCGACATCTCAGATCAGCTGATCAGACCTACGGCCCAGGATGTGGGTGCCGGCTCTGCCGCCATCTTTATTGAGTCGGCGGTGACGGGGCTGAGCCTGACTTTTACCGGCAACACCA
>NZ_JANSJJ010000033.1:0-1276 GCF_047502715.1 Synechococcus sp. H55.10 | reverse complement strand
ACCCTGAGCGCATCGATGTGCTCAGGGTGGCTGCAGGTGGGCAGGGGGTGGAGGTGTTGGCCAGTTTGGAGCCATGGCTCAAAGACGTCAAGGTCATCTATGTGGAGTTTGGCTCGGAGCAAGCCCGCAAGCAGATTGACCAGATGCTGGATCCTTCTCACATGATCTGGCAGGGGGAGATCATAGCTGGTCAAAGAGGATCCCTTTGCTATCTGCGTAGAGCTTAGAAGTAGACTTGTGAAAAGAGAGGAGATGCGAAAGTCATGAACTCAACTATCATTGTTACAAGTGCAGACAGCAAGTTTTTTGAGTTAGTCCAGGGGACTATCCTCTCTATCCGAGAGAAGCCACAGGGCTACTCCGTCGATATTGGATTCTTTGATGTAGGCCTTACACCAGAACAGTTGCAGTGGATGAGTCAGTACGTTGACTACATTGTTGAGCCGATTTGGAATTATGAGCCTCCGGATAGTAGTAACTATCCCAATTATTTTAAAGCTTTGTTATCCAGACCATTCCTACCTGAGTATTTTCCGGGCTATGAAGTTTACATTTGGATTGACGCTGATGCTTGGGTTCAAGATTGGTCGGCTATAGAGAGCCTTATTCAAGGAGCATTGCTAAAAGGTTTTTCCATAGTCCCACAGCTTTTAGACACTATGCTAAACCCAAATCCTCTTTCACTTACAAATTTTTTATACTCATTATACCTAAACTCTTTCCCAGATCTTGACTACGGAATTGAATCTGACAACCTTTATATAAGGCCATTTCTAAATGTTGGAGTGCTCTCGATGACTCAAAGATCTGTAGTTATCGAGTCCTGGAAAAAAAATGTGAACCAAGCGATCTTAAGAGGAGCATTAAATACATTTACTGATCAAGTCACTGTGAATAAAGCTATTTACAAGGACTTAGGAGTAGAGCATGTTTCCCTCTTGCCGATTCGCTGCAACTGGACAGTTCATAGCATCTTACCTCTATGGGATCCACTAAGAAAGCTGTGGGTAGAGCCCTGGTATCCCTACGGCCCTATAGGTATTCTACATCTGACTACTTCGGGAGTTAAGCAAAAAACGACTCACATTGTTCAAACCCCTGAGGGCTCTAAGGTAGAAGCAAGCCTACGCTACCCTTTAGGTCAGATGTCCCCAATTAAAAGATATGACTACGTATCGCCCGGTCAGAGAAGAATATACCTTGACTATAGCTTCCCTCTAATGACTGTAGTGGATCCAAGCTCTCACCCTTGGCCCTACTTGCGAAAAGAGATTCC
>NZ_JANSJJ010000032.1:0-1283 GCF_047502715.1 Synechococcus sp. H55.10 | reverse complement strand
CCCCATCTGAGCTAGAGTAAACGCGGGCCAGGGAACCGGTAGGCTGGATACAGCTATCGACAGGATGCTTTATGGAGATGGCTTTTCGAGACGCGGCTTTGGCCCCCCGCATTTTGGCTTTGGTGCCGGGGGGGATTGGCGACCAGATTTTGTTTTTTCCCACCTTGGCCAGTTTGCGGCAGCGCTATCCAGAGGCGGAGCTGGCGGTGCTGGTGGAGCCGCGGGCGGCGGCGGCCTATGAGGTTTGCCCCTCGGTCAATCGGGTGCTGACCTTCCCGTTCAAGCAGCAGCTCTCGTTGGCAGACCTCAGCGACCTGCTGGGGCGGATTCGGGAGCGGCCGTACGACGCGGTGCTGAGCCTGGGCCGAAGCTTGGGGGTGAAGCTGCTGCTCTGGCTGACCGGGATCCCCAAGCGGGTGGGCTATGCGCCGCCGGGGCCAGGCCGGCCTTGGCTCACCGACCCGGTGCCCCTGAAGCCGGCCCAATATGCCGCCAACATGTACCACGACCTGGTGCAGGGGTTTGGCATTGTGGCGCCGGCGGGCTTGCCTCAGATTCGCCTCAAAAAAACAGACCTGGAGTGGGCGGAGCAAGAGCGCCGGCGCCTGCTGGGGGACGCCGCCCAAGACTATGTGCTGTTGCATCCGGGGGCCAGCCAACTGTCGCAGGAGAAGGGCATTCAGAAGCTCTATCCCCCTGAGAAGTGGGTGAAGGTGGTCAGGGGCTTTCGGGAGAAGCGGCCGGAGCTGCCCTTGGTGCTGGTGTTGGGGCCAGAGGATGAGCAGTTGGCAAAAGGGTTTTTGTCGCAACTGCCGGATCTGGCGGTGAGCCGCCCTGCCCAGCTGGGGCAACTGGCGGCCTTGATTGGTGGGGCAACGCTGCTGTTGTGTGTGGATAGCGCTCCCATGCATCTGGGGGTGGCGACGCAGACGCCGCTGCTGGCGCTGTTTGGGCCGACTGAACCGGAACGGCTGCTGCCGGCTGAAGGGCCGTTTCGGTTCCTCAAGGCGGCCAATGGGGCGATGGAGTCGATTGTGCCGGAGCAGATTCTGCAGGTGATCTTTCCTGGTTAGGGATGCGGACGAAGGGACTTGAACCCTTACGCCTTGCGGCACTAGATCCTAAGTCTAGCGCGTCTGCCGTTCCGCCACGTCCGCTGTTGTCCCTCATGCTAACCCGGCAACCGGGCAACGGCGACCTGCAGGTCATCGGTAGCGTCCAAAACCACCCAGCCTTGCCCCACCGTCTGGTGCCACAACTCAAAGTGCAAGTGGGGCCCCGTC
>NZ_JANSJJ010000031.1:0-1284 GCF_047502715.1 Synechococcus sp. H55.10 | reverse complement strand
CCATGGACCAGAGTGACTCTTCGTGTTCCCCCTTCGGGGGGATCCCTAGAAATTGGAAACTGCTGAATTGGGATCCCAGATTGAGATCCCATTTTTGTTTCTCCTTCGGGGGTGTGCCCGGCAACTGGAGACGTGAAGCCGCTCTGCACACTCCCTTTGGCGTGCAGAGGTTTTCCTTGGGGAAAATCCCTAAAACTTAGAAACTAGAAAAACTGGGAAGGTTAAGTACTGTTAGTCGATTGGTTAATTGACAGTTAATACTCCCTCCATTCCGCTTTTCAGCTAGTCTCTAAAAGTTGGAAGTATTCAGGTATAATGCTGCTTGGTTGCGGCTTAGGAGGCTTATTTTGCGGGGATCCCTGAAGTTTTCCCCAGCAGGATGGAGCCTGCTTTTCTGGAAGATATTTAGAAGCTGCGAACCAATGTTTAGCATGGTCTAGAGTTGGGAGTCGAAAGAGAAAGAGTGGAGGCACTATGAGAACCTCGCTTGCGCGCCTCGGTTTGGGGATCTTTTTGGGCATGGTTTCAGCCACGTCGGTTTCAGCAGCCGAAGCGGTTAAAGCCACCCTAGCTGGATATGCCGTGCTGCCGGCAATGAGTTTCGTGCCACCACCCAGCGATGCCGGTTCTGGCTTTGTGGTCTCTGGCCGCTTTGCGGCAATCAACAACCAGCGGGTCGAAGAGGTCGCCTCAGTTGAGGGCAAGTCGTTTGTTGATGGCCGAACCACCGGCATTTCGCTGCCCTTTGTTGGTCAGCCAATTCAGGGTTTTTCGGGGATTGAAACCCTGGCTCGCGACCGCTTCCGTGTTTTGATTGACAACGGCTTTGGCAGCAAGGCAAACTCCCCAGACGCCTTGCTCAGCTTTCACGAAGTAGCCGTTGACTGGGAGAGTGGCCAGGTGCGGTTGAACAAGTCGGTATTCCTACAGGATCCGAACAAAGTGATCCCCTTCCGCATTGTCAACGAGTTTACAACTAGGCGCTACCTTACCGGTGCTGATCTAGACATCGAGTCGATCCAAACTATTGGGGATCTGCACTGGATTGGGGATGAGTTTGGCCCCTACCTCATTGCCGTCGATAGCAACGGCAAAGTTGTAGCTTTCTTTGAAACCGAGGTTGAGGGCAAGGTAGTACGTTCCCCGGATCATCATACGTTTACCACACCGGCAACGCCGGGCCCGGTCAACTTTGAAGTGCGGCGTTCCCGTGGCTTTGAGGGCATGGCGGCTTCTCCCAACGGACAATTTCTCTATGCCATGCTAGAAGGTCCCCTCTACCTC
>NZ_JANSJJ010000030.1:0-15824 GCF_047502715.1 Synechococcus sp. H55.10 | reverse complement strand
ACCTGGCGGATAGAGGTCTTACCTGCCAGATAAGCTGCCACAACTCTTTGCCGTAGATCCAAAGAATGGGTTGGCATCCCTTTCTCTCCTTCCTCTTGAAATCTGTACCCCATTTTAAATTAACAGGCTGTAGTGAGAGAAGCCAAGCTACTCAACGGAACACCAGGGCAGTACCAAGCTCTGAATGAGGCCATTCGTATCCGTTGAGTACAAGCAGTCGGGGTAGAAACTTTCACCTGACGGAATGGCCATCGCCTTCACCGGCGGCAACCAGGCAGGTACCTTTGCCTTGTACTGCAACGGCAAAGCCAGACAGCTTATCCTCGGCTCCAAGATCAACCGGGTGCGGGTGGTGCGCAGAGCGGACAGGTACTACGCCTAGTTCTGCCTCGACAGAGAGCGCTGGGCACAGGGCGAGTACACCGGCCAGATGGTGGGTCTCGACCTGGGGCTGCACCACTTCTACTCCGACCAGAAGGGGAACACGGTAGATTGTCCTAAGTTTTTGCGCCGGAATGAGAAGCGGCTGAAAAGACATCAACGCAAGTTGAGCAGGACATTCGTCAAGGGAGCTGAGCGGCAGTCCAACCCCTACCACAAACGGAGAAAGAGGTTGGGCAAGGTACACCTGAAAGTCCAGCGCCAGCGTAGAGACTGAGCCATGAAGCTGGGCCGGTACGTAGTGCTCGCCTCTGGCGTTGCGGAGCACTTTGTCTAACAACGTCGTGGCGCATGAGGATTTGCAGGTGAAGAACCACCGCCTGGCCAAGTTCATGCCAGGGATCTCCACACTGCTCCTGGTTCAAACAATGACACTCTCTAACGCCAGCCTAGAAAGCCTAGAAATTATTCATCAAATGATTGTTCGAATAGCGAGGGTGTTTTTTGGCACAAAACCCACTGCGGTTCCTCGTCACGATAGTACTCTTTTTTCCAGATTGGCAGCCGATGCTTGATGGCATTGATGATGTAGCGTGTTCCAGCAAAGGCAGCAGCTCGATGGACAGCGGTAGTACCAACCCACACTGCGATGTCGCCAATCGCAAGATGGCCCTGACGGTGACAGGCGATAGCGCCACAGAGATTGAACTTAGAGCAGGCCTCCCGGAGGATCCTTTCGCCCTCCTTCTCGGCGAGGATTTCATAAACTTCGTACTCTAAGCTGAGAACAGTCCTTCCCCTGTTGTGATTGCGTACCCAACCCTCGAAGGTTACGAGGGCACCCGCTGTGCTATCGGCAAGTAAGCGGCTGAGCTCGGTTGTTTGGATAGCAGTGTCACTAATCAAAAACCGCAGCATCTAACCTCCACAGACTGGCGGAATAAAAATTACGAAGGCATAGTCGTCAACCGGACTAGTTAGGTCACAAAATTCATGATTGACAGCAACTTTAATATCTTCCACTGCCAGTGGGAAGCCATACTTTGCCTTCACCTGCTGATACAACTCCAGGTAGCTTGATGCATTGGTTTGGAGCACTTCTCTACTTCGTTGAGCCTGCTCCCTCAGCATCGCCACATACTGGATAGTTACAGTTTTGGTCAGGGTAGACTGAGTTGTCATAGTTTCGATTACCTTGAGCTTAAAAGACGTTCAAAGGCAGCATACTCCTCTGGGGTATTGACGTTCATCAGTTCGGCCTCACAGTCAGGGGTAACTAGGGTACAGGGTTGGTCGCCAAGGACTTTAACAGGGCAGTATACCCCGGCTGCATAGGCAGCCCTCAGCACTGCTGCAGCCTGAGGAGTATAGATTGCACAGAGAGCCTCTGGAAAGCCAAGTTTGGGGTTAGCATAACAGGTCGCAACCGTTTCAGCTTGATAGTGCTCCAGTAGCTTTTGGATTGTCTTTGCTTGCAGATTGAGGAGATCGCAAGCAACAACTAACCAGTTAGCTTCGGGATGGGTGTTCAGGGCAGTCAGCAGACCACTGATTGGGCCAACGCTTTCTACTTGATCCGGCAGCGTGGGCAGCAACTCCAGTGGCGTGCTCAACCACTGACCGGCACGCGCTGATAGATAAACTCGCTGGCAGTAGGGTTGTAGCAATTCATAGAGATAGGCAGCATACGGTTTGCCAGTGTGGTTCAGCAGAGCCTTATCCCGGCCCATGCGCTTGCTCTGTCCCCCTGTAAGTACCAGACCGTAGAGAGGACGCTCCAGGAGGGCGTTTTTGCCGCCGGACTTGGTCACTAGGCGGGTCTCTCGAATACAGATGTGGGGTGACACCGACTTGCACATGTCGTAGATCGTCAGCGCCGCTACCGAAGCACCACAGAGGGCCTCCATTTCAACGCCTGTTTTGGCGCTGGTTTTGACGGTGCAGTGAACAGTTACAAGCAAGCGATCATCAATTTTGATATCAAAGGTGCAGCTCTCGACGGGAATCTGGTGACAAAAAGGGATCAGTTGCTCAGTCTTTTTAACAGCCATAGTACCCGCGATAACTGCTGTCTGAAACACCACTCCTTTCTCGAGGTAAATATCTTGACCAACAATATATGTACTCAAAGCAGGCGGCAGTTGAACTATTGCTTGAGCTGTCGCTACTCGCAAAGATGCAGATTTGTTACTGACATCCACCATCTGCGGTTGGCCCTGAGCATCAAGATGCGCCCATACACGATCAGCCTCACCCATAGATCTAGCCCCCTAAACTGTACATCGGATGTAAAACCTGCTCGATCCTGCGCATTGGCTTCATCCCTAAAAGCTGTTGGTAAATCTGTCGGCGTTGTGCTGGTGTCGCATCACGGATTGGCAAGCCGTTTTCGGTAAATAGGCAAGCAAAGAGACGTCCATCGGCGGTCAAGCGCCAGCGCGAGCAGGTGCTGCAGAAAGGTTGCGACTCGGAGGCAATAAATCCGATTTTGGCAGCCCCATCGACTGTGAAGTAGAATGCTGTAGAATCAGGTACCGTCGGCAGCTGGGTTAGGGTATAGCGTTCCTTTAGGCGAGCAATACACTCTTGTGCTGAAATGTAGCGCTCATCATAAATATGGTTGGCATAGCCAATCCGCATCAGCTCCAAAAAGCGAACTGTCACACCTGTCTCGCGAGCAAATTCAACAAAATCAAACAGCTCATGATCGTTGACGCCTCGCATCAGAACTGCGTTGAGCTTGATGCTAAACCCCTGAGCAATACCCTCCCGGATATTACGAAGAATATCGGCAAGGCAGTCTCGGTGTGTGATCCAGGCTTCAGTAGCAGGCTGAAGGCTGTCGAGACTGATGTTAAGATTATGGACATTGGCAGCTTTAAGGACATCCCAGTAGAGGTGCAACAGCACTCCATTGGTCGTGAGGCTGAGGGAGGGAATTTTCAGCTCAGCAAGCCCCTGCATGATTTCGGCAAACTCGCGCCGAACCAGAGGTTCGCCACCTGTGATACGAACTTCCTCGATGCCATAGTCCAGCAGCTCACCGATAATGTCTTTGTATTGCTGCGGACTTAGATAGCTGCTTTTGTCCATGAACTCAGGATACAGGGGCATACAGTAGCGACAGCGCAGGTTGCATTGATCGGTCAGGGAGACCCTCAGCTTGCGAATGCGGCGGTTCCATTGATCAACTAGTTGCATCCTAGTACCAGGGATAGAATAAAAAGACTTCGCCAGCCTTAAAGACCACTTGATCTTGGGGGAGCTCTACAAAGCCATCGCTGGTTGCCAGAGCAACAAAGTCGCCAGAGCTCTGAGGCATGATTAGTGTGAGGGCTTGGTTGCTACCAAGCTTGGCAGGTACAAAAAAAGTGAGATTAGGCTCAAAGGTAATGGTCTCACCCAGATAGCCGGAATAAACGGTGCGGTTCAGCAGATAGCGATGCAGACACACAAGAGCTGAGACAGGATTGCCTGGTAGCCCCCAGACAATGGTGTCAGCTTGATGATCAATGCCAAACCACATCGGCTTGCCCGGTTTTTGGGCGACACCGTGAATATAGGCAGTAACGCCACAATGTTGCCAAATTTGAGGTAAATAGTCGCGTTTTCCCTTCGAGATACCGCCGGTGTAAATCAAGAGGTCATAGCTTTGGGTGTTAGTTTGGTAGTGGGCGATAATGCTAGCCGGATCATCGGGGATGTGGTCAATCTCGACCTCGGTGTAACCGTAGGCGAGGAGAGCAGCCCTGAGGGCGTAAGCGTTGGAGCATCGCAGTTGATAGGGTGTGGGAGTTTGCTCGATGGAGACCAATTCATCACCTGTGGCTACAAGTTTGATGCGGGGAACTGCTTCGACTTGGACATGGCTGTAGCCGAAGGAGGCTAGAATGCCGATATGAACGCTCTTGAGGGTAATGCCGGGGTGGAGAACGAGTGCCCTTGCGATGCAGTCGCTGCCTTGTCGATGAATAAAATCACCTCTGCTGCGCTCAACTTCATAGGTGATGGTAGCGACTCCCCGCTCGATACTAATCTGCTCGTAGGGGACGACAAGATCGCTACCCAGCGGCAGGGGACAGCCGGTCATCACTTCGAAGCACTGCTGCGGGTCGGCCAGCGTGGCAGCGCTTACCCCAGCGGCAGCCATGCCCGCAACCCTAAAGCGGCGCTGCCCAGCGGCATAGGCAGCGTAGTTAATGGCAATGCCGTCCACCATGACGCGGTTAATCGGCGGGTAGTCACGATCGGCATAGATCGGCTCAGCAAGAACCCGGCCTGCGCACTTCGCGATTGGGATCGACTCGGTTCTAGGTGGCAGCCACTGGGCTTTGATAACGGCTTCAGCTTCTTGGACGCTGATCATAAGCGCTGAAAGTAAGGCCAACGAATGGAGTGTCCGAGTATGAGCTGCACCTACCCTAGCAGCGCTTATCTTGGCTCCAGGGTGAGGAGAATTCCTGAAAGGCAGGTACAAAGTTACGGTTTTCGTGCTTGGAGCAACTAAGCTTAATGAGGGCAAAGCGCTGCAAGGGCGTTAGCTTTTGCCACAGCTCAAGGGTCAGCACAACCCCCCTGGCTGCTGCTTGCTCAAGGACGCTGGCAGGGATTGCGGTGGCATCTTCCCAAGCCGGTTTTGGATCAACAGGCAGTTCACTAGCTTGTTCTTGGCAGACATTTTCAATAAGGTGAATCAGGTACTCGCGGTAGGCAGCACGGTCGGCAGCAGTATCAGTTGGTCGGTCAATCAAGCTTTGGCGCTGCTGACGACTAAAACGCAGCCACTGATGTAGTTTGAGTTTGATGCCACACTGATCCAGCTTCAAGCGCACAACCATAGGGATGCAGCGGAGGCTATCGGCAAAGTCTTGCTCGAACTGAAAGATCATCGCGTTACCCAAGACATAAAGTGGGCTTAGATTGACAGGGGTTCGATGCGACTAAGTCTGACGGCACAGGCTTTAAGTTCAGGTTGCTTCGAGCTAGGGCAGGCAACCGAGTGAGTGAGGGCATTGCAGGCGGTATCTTCACCCCACAATGGTCCCCAATGCATCGGCATAAATACCGTGCCGGGGCTGATCGCCCGAGTTATTTTAACCGGGAGGGTAGCCTTGCCTCGCCGTGATTCAACCCTTACCCAGTCGCCATCGGTGAGCCCTACCCTGTCAGCATCACGGGGGTGAATCTCGAGAAAAGGCTGGGGGTGCATTGCCCGGATTTTGGCTACATGGCCAGTACGGGTTTGGGTGTGCCAATGGCCATAGAGGCGTCCCGTAGTGAGGACATAGGGATAGTCGGGATCCGGCGGTTCGGCAAGGCCATGTGAATGACTGGCGATGAAACGAGCGCGACCTGTAGGCGTTGGAAAGTGGTGATTGATATAGAGGTTGCGGGTCTCGATTGGTCCAGTACGGGGATAAGGCCACTGTTGGGGGCCTTGGTGCAGGAGCTCATGACTGAGGCCAGAAAGATCACAGGGACGCCCAGCAGTAAGACCGACATATTCGGCAAAAACTGCTGCGCTATCGGCAAAGCTAAACGCCTGGGCAAAGCCCAGACGGCGGCCTGCTTCCGCCCAAATTTCCCAATCAGCCCGCGCTTCACCGGGGGGATGGCGCCACGCCGGACAGAGAGTAACGCGGCGCTCGGAGTTGGTCATGGTGCCCGTTTTTTCACCCCACTGAGCAGCAGGCAGCACCAGATGCGCGTAGGCAGTGGTTTCGGTAGGAAAGTAGGCATCTTGGACAATCGTGAAAGGCGATCGCGAGAGCGCTGCTGCTACCCGGTGCAGGTCGGGCAAGCTCACCAGCGGGTTGGTGGCGGCAATCCAGAAAACATCCAGGGCGCCAGCCTCCAGAGCGCGAATCATCCCGAGAGCATCGAGGCCAGGCTCAGGATTGATTGGGCCAAGCTGCCAATGCTGCTCCACAGCAGCGCGATCTTCCGGGTTCGTAACCTTGCGATAGCCGGGCAAGAGGTGGGCCAAGCCACCCGCCTCTCGGCCGCCCATGGCGTTAGGCTGCCCCGTCAGCGAGAACGGCCCTGCCCCCGCAAAGCCTATTTGGCCAGTGAGCAAATGGAGATTGATAAGACTTGTAACCTTGGCAGTACCTTCGCTGGACTGGTTAAGCCCCATTGACCACATGGAAAGGGTTTTCCGGGAGTGCTGCCAGAGTCGAGCGACGGCAATTACATCCTCAATTTCTATGCCGCAGCGACTAGCCACACGCGCAGGAGTGTACTCGGCCACCAGAGCCGCATAGGTCTCAAAGCCTTCGGTGTGTTGGGCAATGAAGTCGTGGTTGATGGTCCCCCATTGAATGAGTAGGTGGGCGATACCATTGAGCAAATCAATGTCGCTGCCCGGAGCAATCCCAAGATACAGATCTGCACCCTCAGCCGTCTCGGTACGGCGGGGATCCACAACCACCACCTTCAAACTCGGGTCACTCTTGTGGCGCTTGCGCAGGCGATTGAACAAAATTGGGTGGCACTCAGCGGTGTTGGTGCCGATCAAAAAGGCAAGCTCGCAGCTATCGAGGTCAGAGTAGCTACAGGGAGGGCCATCTGAACCCAAGCTTTGGCAGTAGCCCTCCACGGCAGAGGACATGCAAAGGCGCGAGTTGCTGTCAAAGTTATTACTGCCCAGGCAGCCCTTGAGTAGCTTTTGAGCAACGTAATAATCTTCAGTATGCAACTGCCCTGAACCATAGATCGCAATTCGCTCGGGGCGACTCTGGCGAATGCGCTCCACGATCAAATCCAGCGCTTGATCCCAGCTAATCGGCTGAAAATCATCGCGGAGGCTGGAGCGATAAAGAGGCACGGTGGCACGGTTGTGATCAAGGGTTTCGAGAAGAGTGGCACCCTTAACACAAACCATGCCTTGACTGGAGGGATGAGACCGATCCCCGCGAATTCTTGTGCCGCCAGCCAGAATTTCCAGTCCACAACCAACCCCACAGTAGGGACAGAGGCTACGCACGTTATCCATTGCTGATTCTCATCTGAAGTTGGTTTACTCCTCCTGGGCAAAGCGACGGTGGAGAAAGTCGAGGAATTTGTTGCTTGGGCTGCAAAGCTTGGGCGCCTCAGGGATCCCGACAGCCAAGCGGGGAAGGGTGCGTCCATGCTCAAGCCCTTAACGCAGGCCAATATAGGGGTGTCGCCTCCAGATCTTTGGTAATGTGTGCTACCGTTTGTTACCTATTATGCAGTTATGTCATCTTAAAATGCTCATTCAGATGGACGCAGGACACTCCCCTTTTCCAGAAGGGAGTAGCTTTGCCGCTCCTAATCCGCCGCCGAGCACGGCTAGTTGACACTCCCCCGACTGAAGTCGGGAGATTCTTAAGTAGCCCACAAACGGACTTGTAAAGGTGTTGTCAAACCGCCCCTAGACAGTCCCTCGAGGCAAAGCCCCAAAGTTCTGCTTACTTTTTTCAGTAGGTTAGCCGCAGCGTTAGCATCAGCGTTCACTAACCACCCTTTGGCTGTTTGGCACAGTCCCCGCTTTATCCACTTCCCAGACGCTTGCCACCGGTCGGGTTTTTCACCGTAGTTGGGTAGCTCATCCCTATCCAAGAAACTTGCCTGGGAAGTGTACGCCTTGTCTACCTCAATGAACTCAATACCATAACGTCCTGTAAGAGACCACCACTCCCGGTTGAGGGCTGCTCTTCAACACAAAGCCAGTCAGGGCACACGCAGTTCACGGCGCAGGTGCCGGGAGCTGCTGCAACGCCTGTCTGGCAGGGAGAGGCGCTTTCAAGCGTGGGTGAACCACTGCATCTCCACTGGCGTCAGCGGGACGGAGTCCTTTGTGATTGCGCTTTTGGGGGCTGCCGTAAACCAGCCCAGAGGCCCGTGGTTGGCTTGTCAACTGCAGGGCTACCAAAAGCCCGTACTCTATACGTCAGCATGAGTGCGGGTAGTTTACAACATCCAAAAGGCCTTATCAGGTTTAAAGTGAGGAGTAACCCGACAAAGAGTGAGGCTTGACCATGACGCTGGCTCAGGAGGCAACTGCCCAAGTTCCCGCCTTTTGCGAAGGGATCCAATACTTTGGGGATCCCTGGCCGGAATTCGATCGCCTGGGCCAGGAACCTGCAGTGGATGCTGCCACAGGCAAGCTGCGGGATCCCGGCAGTCGCATGGCCGCCTACCAGACCTTGCTCTATGCCGATGCGCTGCGCTACCTCACCCTGCAGATGACCGCCAGCAAAGCCTCGGGCCACCCAGGCGGCTTTGCCAGCCAAGCGGAAGCCTATGCCGCTTTGGTGTACCTGGGCCAAAAGAACATCCCCACCGAAGTGGGCCACCACGCCCCCGGCTTCTACGCCGCCATGTTCTTGGATGGATCCCTGGCCGAGATGGGCATCCACACGGTCTCTGACTTGCGGGCCCGCTTCCGGGAACGGGAAGGGCTGTTGGGCCACCTCTCTGGCTACATCCCCGGCCTGCTGGCGCCGGCAGGGCCACTGGGGCAGGGGCAGCACTTTGCCATGGCCGGCGCCCTGCTCTACCCGGATCGCCTCTTCCCGGTCACCATCGGCGATGGGGGCCTGGGGGAGCCCTACGTGATGAGCTCCATGATCCACTTTCACACCGCCTTCCCGCAGCGCACCAACTTCCTACCGGTGCTGGTCTGGAACGGCTATAGCCAAGAGCACCACAGCATGATCTCCACCCTCGCCAACGCCCAGATGGTTGAGTACTGGCGGGGCAACGGCTTTGAGGAAGTGGTGCTGGTGGATGCCAAAGACTTCGACGATGCCCAGCAGCCTGGCCCTTACGTCGATAGCACCCAATTTTCTCTGAAAGCCCGCTTGGCCTTTGCCCAGAGGGTACTGACCGAGATGGAGCGGGCCATTCAGTCAGCTCTAAGCGGCCACCTGACGGTTTTCATCCTCAAGCAACTGAAAGGGGCGGGCGTGCACGCCAAGGGATCCAAATCCCACAACCTCTATGCCCACCACACCTTGGATAACCCCGACATCGTGGCCGCTCTGCAAGCGCGGGCCCTGCACCCAGCCGCCTGGGCCCTGGTGCGCCAAAACTGTGAACGGGCTGCTGGGGGGCCGGCAGCCAAGGTGGTGGTAACGGAATCCGTCCGCCCTTTGCCGCCGCTGGGATCCCTCAACTTGACAGAGTTCCTCCTCGGCGATAAGCAAGTCTCCACCACGGCCATCGGCACCCTGGTGGTGCAGGTGGGGCAGAAAGATCCCGACTTTCTGGTGGCCAATGCCGATGGTAACGAGGCTTCCGGCATCGCCAACGTCAACCAAGGTCTCAAAGTGATCCACCCCACGGCGGATCCCCTCTACAACCAACAGCCCCAAGGGCAGGTCTACGAACCCCTCAGTGAAGATGCCTGCGCCGGCTTGACAGGGGGCCTGGCGCTCTTTGGCGGGCGCTCCCTCTGGTGCTCCTATGAATCCTTTGCCGTCAACGGCCTGCCCATCTGGCAGACGGTAACCCAGGCGATGGCCGAGCTGCGCCGCCCCACCCCTGCCGCTATTGCCCTCTTCACAGCTGGAGCATTGGAACAGGGACGCAACGGCTGGACCCACCAACGCCCGGAAATCGAGGCCTACCTGGCGGCTATGATGCGCAACGGCAACATCTTCCCCCTCTTTCCCCCCGACGCCAACTGTGCCCAAGCCGCCTACGAGTGGGCCTTGTCGACCTTCAACAAAGGGATCCCGATCTTTGCCAGCAAAACCCCCCTGCCCATCCGCACCACCCTGGAACAAGCGCGCCAAGCCGTGGAGCAGGGCTGCACTGTGCTGCAGGAACTGCCTGGATCCCGCACTGTGGTCTTTGCCGTGGTGGGAGATATGATCCTTCTGCCAGTCTTTGCGGCGGCTGAACAGCTCCAGGCCCAGGGGATCGGCAGCAAAATTGTCTCCGTGGTCAACCCTCGCCGTCTCTACCGCCCCAGCGATATAGCCTGGCCCACCTGTGCCCAACCTGATGGGGAGTTCATGTCTGACCAGGAGTTTGCCGCCTGGTTTGCCGGCGCAGCCCTTATCGGCGTGACTGGCGGATCCAGCCTGATGTTGGAGCCCCTGTTGTTGCGCTACACCGGCCCGCGCGATCTTTTTGCCTGGAAACGCGGCGAAACCACCGCTACCCCTGCCGAACTCATGGACTACAACGGCCTAACGGCCCAGGCGCTGGCAGAGCGAGCCAAGCAACTGCTAGGCTGAGGGCAAATTTTTAACCTGCAAAGGGGTTACCTCAGCCTATGGCCAGTGCTATCTCCCTCCGAGAGCAGCTTGAGAAAATAGCCCCCACCGAGGACGTTGAGCAAGTTATTGTTCAATATTTTGCTGTCCCCTTGCTCCATAAGCTGGGCTTTGAAGACCTGGAGATTAGACAGCAGTTTGAAACAGGGTATGGAAAAGTAGACTTTGCAGCCAGAAAAAACACACAACATCCAGACATCTTCTTTAACTCTAAGAAAAACCCATACCTTCTCTTGGAAGTTAAATCCAGGACAGTCAATCTTAGTGAGGGATCCGCTGCCTATAGAGATGCAGTAGATCAAATAAAAAGGTACTTGCTTGGAGAGCATTACAAATCGGCAAAGTGGGGAATAATCACCAATGCAAATCACATCCAGCTCTGGAGGAGGCACGGGAAGGTTGTTCACCCTGTTACAGCAAACCTTGCTATCAACCTGGATAACATTGAGAACATCGTGCATGATTTACGAAACAAGATAGAAAACTACGAGCGCGCTTTGACCATATGTGTGTACAACAATAAAGGCGGTGTGGGCAAAACAACAACGGTTATTAACCTTGCAGGAGCATTAGCATATAAAGGGAAAAAAGTCTTAGCTGTTGACTTTGACTCCCAAGGAGATTTGACAAGAAGCTTGGGAGCTACTCCTGGAAAAGTTACACTAACGCAGTGTTTAAAGGATCCCAGAATAGACGTCCACGCTATTGTTAAGCCATATAGGATCCAGGCTAAGCAAAAAATCTTTTCTGTCTTTGACCTCATTCCAAGAGACCCTGAGCTGGAGAAACTGACCGACAGCGAAAATGCAGCCTATATCCAGAAAGGAACCAGGCGCCTTCGGGATCTGCTTGCCCCCCTTCGTCATGAGTATGACTACATCCTAATCGACTGCCCAACTCAGTGGCTTTACTTTAGCCAAAGTGGACTTTTTGCTGCTGATGTTGTTTTGATACCTACCCGACCTGATGATCTGTCTTCTTTGAGTAACGCTGTTAGAGTAATCACCAAGTTTATTCCGGCTACTGTTGAATCACGACATGACGGAGGACCCATCGCTTTGCCTATCTTTTTTAATGGTGTCTCTTCGGGAAGTCAACACACTATTCAACTAGCGAACGAAGAAATACGAAAGTTTATCAACCAAGAAGAAAATGTATGCTTAGTTTCGTATTTCTGGCCGCGTTTTAAGAAGGGCAATGAAGACAAAAGCATTTTTAAAATACCCGACTATACAGTGATATCTTCTGCCACTTTTGCTCGAATCCCTGCTGTCTTTAAGTACAAGAAAGTTTTAGAATACTACCAAAGTCTCGCCGGCGAGTACTTTATCGATGAGTGAGTTTTCCGATCTCGGCAAGCTGGTCAACCTACCCCTCGAGAGCATTACGCCTGCCGAGGGGTTTTCCGCTCCCTCTTTCTTGGTTACTGCAGCAGCCGCTCAGTTAAGGGCAACAGGAGGGCACAATTGGGTGCCGCTGCTAGTGGTCGAGGCTGGCGACTACCAGTACAAGGCCATTGGCAACCATTTTGTCTATGCAGTTGCTCAAGAAGCAGGGCTGGAGAGGCTGTGGTGTATCATTGTTGACCCAGCCCCGGAGCAGGTGGAGCAGGCCCAAGTTCTCACTAGAGAAATGGTTCCGAAGGTAAATTTGACGGAGGCTTCTGGGGAAACTATCTTGGCTGCGCTGAGATACCTGGCCGAGCAGCCCGGCACCCCCCTCAAGGGAGTTGATGTAACCATTGCAGCCGCGCGAATTGCAGAGGCAGATAGGAGCTGGTGGCAGAACTTAACTCCCATAACCAAGCTAGGATGCAGAATTACGCGAGGCAAAAAATTAGATGCCCTAAAAGAAGTTTTTTTTCTAACTCCTACAGCGCCGCCTCCCAGTAAGCAGAAATCGTCCAAAAAATCCACAGCATCTGCCAGTGCCAAGAAAACAAGCTCAACTCGCTCGCGGAAAAAGACAGAGGGAGAGAGGGGCTAGGGATATCGCTCCTTCTTTGGATTTTCAGGATAAGACATGACTTCAGGGCTGATCCGCCGGTGCCAATCGATGGGATACCCCGCAAAGATGTCCTCATCCTTGGATTTTCCTTCTCCCGACCTCGCCCAGGGATCCCTGGGGCAGCTTACACTGGTTTTGCCTTAAAAAATTTGTCTGGTTAGCATTCGTATTAACGATCAACCTAACGATCAACATCAATCAGTATTGGTTTCAAGGGTCTGGGCAGGGGTAGCTTCACCATCTCCGCCAACACCCTGCAAAAAGGGGGATCCGATGCAGTAGATGAGGGGGTGGTAGTCCCGGTCCTTGTCAGCAAAGTGGGTCTGCAGGTGGCGAGCAATGTTCTGGGCCACCAGGCTGGCCCCCCACTTGCAGGCCGTAAAGGGATCCACCTGCTTGTAGAGGGTGCCCACCTCTGCCCGTTCTGTATTTTAGAGCACAGACAAGTTGATAGCCCCCGGCCTATGATCCTTAGCGAACTCTGCCGGCGAGCGCACGTCAATGATCTCGCTGTAGGTGTGCAGCCAGGGCTCGGCAGTGACGTGAATCGGAAAAGGTGCTATGGGCTACCACGTTGCGGCAGAACCCTATCCCTATCCGTACAATGGTGACTTGCGGCCTGAAAATACCGCCCTGCTCATCATCGATATGCAGACGGATTTCTGCGGAGTAGGTGGCTATGTGCACAGAATGGGCTACGACATTTCCCTCACCCGCGCTCCCATAGAGCCGATTCGGCGGGTTTTGGCGGCAATGCGAACCTTGGGTTTTTTCATCGTGCACACCCGCGAAGGTCATCGCCCTGATCTATCGGATCTGCCGGAAAACAAGCGCTGGCGTAGTCAACGTATTGGGGCAGGAATTGGGGATCCCGGTCCCTGTGGGCGCATTCTGGTGCGAGGGGAACCCGGCTGGGAAATCATCCCGGAATTGGCTCCTCTGCCGGGAGAAGTGATTATTGACAAACCGGGCAAAGGAGCTTTCTATGCCACCGATCTGGACCTAATCTTGAGGCGCAAAGGCATCCAGAACCTGGTTCTAACAGGCATTACCACCGATGTGTGTGTCCACAGCACCATGAGAGAAGCCAACGACCGAGGCTATGAATGTTTGCTGCTGTCTGATTGTACAGCTGCCACAGACTATGGAAATTATCTCGCCGCTCTGAAGATGATCCAGATGCAAGGCGGCGTTTTCGGGGCAGTTGCCGATTCAGGCGCTTTGATGACAGCACTGCAGGAATGCAAAACGGACACATGAGACACCCAGACTAAGAGGGCTTTGCCACCTATGGCCACCACTGCTCAAAGTAGAGCCTTTGCGATATACAAAACTCCCCCAGAACTAGAAGTCGTCAACCTCACCAAGCGATTTGAATCTCTGCTAGCCCTAGACCATGTCTCGCTAAAGCTTAAGCCGGGATCGTTTCATGCCTTACTTGGGGAAAACGGAGCCGGGAAAAGTACCCTCGTCAAGTGCATTATGGGCTTCTATCACGCCGACTCTGGCGATGTCTGTATCAACAAGCGAGCCCGTTCCATCCACAGCCCACGAGATGCCTATCACTACGGCATCGGCATGGTGTACCAACATTTCACCTCTGTACCTGCCATGACCGTCGCGGAAAACTTGATCTTGGCACGCCCAGATTTACCTCTAGTGATTAACTGGAAAGAAGAGGAAAGAAAGCTGGCAGATTTTATGGAAACTGCTCCTTTTCAAGTTAATTTGCGTACTTCTGTCTCCGAACTATCGGCAGGAGAAAAGCAGAAAGTCGAGATCCTCAAGCAGCTTTATTTGAACACCAAGATCCTGATTTTGGATGAGCCTACTTCTGTGCTCACGCCACAAGAAGCAGACGAAGTTTTGAGCCTTCTGCGTCGTTCGGTGGAGGCTGGCGACCTGAGTGTATTGCTCATTACCCACAAGTTTCGCGAGGTGAAGGCCTTTGCCGATGAGGTGACGGTGTTGCGACGCGGCAAGGTGGCTGGTCATGGACAAGTAAAAGATTTATCTACGGCAGAAATGGCCGAAATGATGCTGGGCCGGCAACGGGTGCAGGTGCAATTGGAGAAAGCTTTGGTCCAAGAGGGATCCCCTCTCTTGGAAATCGAAGGGATCCATGCCGACAAGGACAATGGCCTGCCAGCTGTGCGGGGGGTAACCCTGACTGTCCACGGAGGCGAGATCGTGGGGATTGCTGGCGTTTCCGGCAACGGCCAGCGGGAGTTGATGGAAGTCTTGGCTGGCCAGCGGGCGGCTACAGCCGGACAGATCAAGATCAACGGACAACTGTACAAGGCCACGCGCGGAGAAATGGTGCGCCACCGGGTTCGCTGTCTGCCAGAGGAACCCCTGAGAAATGCCTTGATTCCTAACATGAGTATTGGCGAAAACTTGGCTCTACGTTATTATGACCAGGAGCCCATGGCCAAAGGTTGGATATTAATCTGGAAAGAGATTTGGCGCTTTGCCCGCACGTTAATAGAGCAATTTAAGGTAAAAACGCCCTCAGCCCAAGCTCCTATCAGTCACCTTTCGGGAGGTAATGTCCAGCGGGTTGTTTTGGCGCGGGAGCTTGCCGAGGATCCGCGAATTTTGATCGCTGCCAACCCCTGCTTTGGCCTAGACTTTGCGGCAGCGGATTACATTCACTCGCAGATTGTGGATGCCCGTAACCGAGGAGTTGCCGTTCTGCTGATCAGCGAAGATCTGGATGAGCTTCTCAAGCTTTCCGATCGTTTGCTGGTGATGGCCGACGGTCGAATTGTTTACGAAAGTTCTATCGGAAGCGTAGATCTCAAAGAGGTTGGCCACAAAATGGGCGGACATTAAGTGAGTAATACAGTCATTTCAAACAAACAGCGATAAAACAGTTCCTCAGTTCCTTAAGCTAATCCCTAACTCTCCTCTGCGCAGGCGAGCGGCGGCTTCCATGAGGCTAGTCCGGGAAAGATCGGGCAGCTCAATCCGGGCGCGGATGCAGTTGAAGTTCTGCTGCAACCCATGTCGATAGGTGGGGTCGTAGTGCTACTCCAGCAACTCCTGCACAAACTGCGGCCAGTCTTGGACGTCAATGAGCTCAAACCAGCGCTGCAGGCGCGCTTGCCCATGGCGGGCTTTTAGGGGCAGCAATTTCTCCTTGAGTGCCTGGGGATGGGCTATCCAGTGGGGATAATGGGCAAT